>NZ_JAKUFY010000555.1:0-200 GCF_022663675.1 Bacillus cereus group sp. BfR-BA-01355 | reverse complement strand
CTCCCGGGTCGATAAGACCCGTAGGTTAGAATTTCAATACAGTCAGGGCGGTATCCCACCAGCGCCTCCACCGAAGCTAGCGCTCCGGGTTCAATGGCTCCCGCCTATCCTGTACAAACTGTACCAAAATTCAATATCAGGCTACAGTAAAGCTCCACGGGGTCTTTCCGTCCTGTCGCGGGTAACCTGCATCTTCACAG
>NZ_JAKUFY010000554.1:0-200 GCF_022663675.1 Bacillus cereus group sp. BfR-BA-01355 | reverse complement strand
ATTCTGCATTGGTAAAACACAGCAATCACACAGACAACCTTCAGTCTCTCCTGTTGCTCCGGTAACTCCAGTATCTCCGGTAGGTCCAGTATCTCCGGTAGGTCCAGTATCCCCGGTAGGTCCAGTATCCCCGGTAGGTCCAGTTGCTCCGGTAGGTCCAGTAACTCCCGTAGGTCCAGTATCCCCGGTAGGTCCAGTTG
>NZ_JAKUFY010000553.1:0-200 GCF_022663675.1 Bacillus cereus group sp. BfR-BA-01355 | reverse complement strand
ACAGGGAATGGCCCTCGTAAAGTTTTAATTTCAAACAATAATAGTACATCGATATTATCAAAGGACTCTCAAATTACTACTCCTTCATCTAATACAAATTTAAATAATACAGATTTAGATAATACAACTTCACGAGAAAAGAGGATTCCAAACGTAAACATAGAAGTCAAGCAAGGGGAAACAAGCTTTTTTAAAGATAT
>NZ_JAKUFY010000552.1:0-200 GCF_022663675.1 Bacillus cereus group sp. BfR-BA-01355 | reverse complement strand
CCGCCATTTGTTAAGAAAAAAATAAATATATAAATTTTTTAGATTCTGCACCAAACATATATCTTAAACAAACGTTTGATTAATTCTCCATTTTTCTTTCTTAACCTTTGAACTACATGAGTTTCTTTCTACCGAACATACAGCTTAAACAAACGTTTATTTTTAAAAAATAAGAAGCCTTTTTTACAGGCTCCTTCATC
>NZ_JAKUFY010000551.1:0-200 GCF_022663675.1 Bacillus cereus group sp. BfR-BA-01355 | reverse complement strand
TTATGCCTTTGCACTCTACGAATGATTTCCAACCATTCTGAGGGAACCTTTGGGCGCCTCCGTTACACTTTAGGAGGCGACCGCCCCAGTCAAACTGCCCACCTGACACTGGCTCCCGGGTCGATAAGACCCGTAGGTTAGAATTTCAATACAGTCAGGGCGGTATCCCACCAGCGCCTCCACCGAAGCTAGCGCTCCGG
>NZ_JAKUFY010000550.1:0-200 GCF_022663675.1 Bacillus cereus group sp. BfR-BA-01355 | reverse complement strand
CTGGCTCAGGATGAACGCGGGCGGCGTGCCTAATACATGCAAGTCGAGCGAATGGATTGAGAGCTTGCTCTCAAGAAGTTAGCGGCGGACGGGGGAGTAACACGTGGGTAACCTGCCCATAAGACTGGGATAACTCCGGGAAACCGGGGCTAATACCGGATAACATTTTGAACTGCATGGTTCGAAATTGAAAGGCGGCT
>NZ_JAKUFY010000549.1:0-200 GCF_022663675.1 Bacillus cereus group sp. BfR-BA-01355 | reverse complement strand
TGGATTGAGAGCTTGCTCTCAAGAAGTTAGCGGCGGACGGGTGAGTAACACGTGGGTAACCTGCCCATAAGACTGGGATAACTCCGGGAAACCGGAGCTAATACCGGATAACATTTTGAACTGCATGGTTCGAAATTGAAAGGCGGCTTCGGCTGTCACTTATGGATGGACCCGCGTCGCATTAGCTAGTTGGTGAGGTA
>NZ_JAKUFY010000548.1:0-201 GCF_022663675.1 Bacillus cereus group sp. BfR-BA-01355 | reverse complement strand
GAAACGTCAATTTTTATTTTTAGATGCTAGACAAACTAACTTTATTGGAGAGTTTGATCCTGGCTCAGGATGAACGCTGGCGGCGTGCCTAATACATGCAAGTCGAGCGAACTTCTTGAGAGCTTGCTCTCAAGAAGTTAGCGGCGGACGGGTGAGTAACACGTGGGTAACCTGCCCATAAGACTGGGATAACTCCGGGAA
>NZ_JAKUFY010000547.1:0-201 GCF_022663675.1 Bacillus cereus group sp. BfR-BA-01355 | reverse complement strand
CTCAATACCTTCTCTGTCTCAGTTCTCGGTGCGATATATTCTTTATCACTCTTCATTTCAATTTCAGGCAATGCCCTCTTATCTAATTTTCCATTTTTCGTGACTGGTATCTCCGCAATTTGCATCATATACGCTGGTACCATATATTCTGGTAACTCCTTACGGATTACCTCTTTGAGATCATTCATACTGTATTCACTT
>NZ_JAKUFY010000546.1:0-203 GCF_022663675.1 Bacillus cereus group sp. BfR-BA-01355 | reverse complement strand
CACACCCGTTCCCATACCGAACACGGAAGTTAAGCTCTCTAGCGCCGATGGTAGTTGGGACCTTGTCCCTGTGAGAGTAGGACGTTGCCAGGCAAATGGAGGATTAGCTCAGCTGGGAGAGCACCTGCCTTACAAGCAGGGGGTCGGCGGTTCGATCCCGTCATCCTCCACCATTTAGCCGACTTAGCTCAATTGGTAGAGCA
>NZ_JAKUFY010000544.1:0-203 GCF_022663675.1 Bacillus cereus group sp. BfR-BA-01355 | reverse complement strand
ATGATAGTTAATTAATGACACGGTTGTTTTGGTTCTTCTATAATCATTCATCATGTTCGCATTGTATCAGTTAGATTATAAAACTGCAACACGAAAGATAAAAAAATAAAAGATACCAACATTTTGGATACTTAGAGTGCCACAAACCTTGCGGTTTTTAGTGCACTCCTTATCCAACCTCACTTTCATCCCATGCCTAAAGG
>NZ_JAKUFY010000543.1:0-204 GCF_022663675.1 Bacillus cereus group sp. BfR-BA-01355 | reverse complement strand
ATTATCGGGATTTACGGCATCATTAAAGCAGGTGCAGCATATGTACCGATGGATCCGACTTATCCGAAAGATAGAATTGAATATATGCTTGCGGATTGTATGCCGAAGGCCATTCTAACATATAAAGCAGAAGTTGAGACAGAAATACCAGTCATTGATCTTGCGGATAACAGTGTTTTCATGGGAGAAACAAAAAATCCCGAG
>NZ_JAKUFY010000542.1:0-204 GCF_022663675.1 Bacillus cereus group sp. BfR-BA-01355 | reverse complement strand
CGGTAGAATTGCACCTAATATTTTAGAGCGTAATTTTCATACAGATGCACCGAATCAAAAGTGGGTAACAGACATCACAGAGTTTAAATTGTGTGGAGAAAAACTGTATGTATCACCTGTATTAGATTTGTATAATGGTGAAATTATTACCTATACAATTGGTTCTAGACCGACGTATTCGCTTGTTTCAGACATGTTAGAGAA
>NZ_JAKUFY010000541.1:0-204 GCF_022663675.1 Bacillus cereus group sp. BfR-BA-01355 | reverse complement strand
TCTTCTCAAGATAAACAGCAAAACTCTAAGCAAGATGATTCTTCTCAAGATAAACAGCAAAACTCTAAGCAAGATGATTCTTCTCAAAGTAAGCAACAAAGCTCTAAACAAGATGATTCTTCTCAAAGTAAGCAACAAAGCTCTGGAGGTAATAGTATTTATGACTTTACCAAACCAGAAAAAGACCGTATTCATTCTCTACAA
>NZ_JAKUFY010000540.1:0-204 GCF_022663675.1 Bacillus cereus group sp. BfR-BA-01355 | reverse complement strand
AACTGGTACACCAGCGGTGCGTCCATCCCGGTCCTCTCGTACTAAGGACAGCTCCTCTCAAATTTCCTACGCCCACGACGGATAGGGACCGAACTGTCTCACGACGTTCTGCACCCAGCTCGCGTACCGCTTTAATGGGCGAACAGCCCAACCCTTGGGACCGACTACAGCCCCAGGATGCGATGAGCCGACATCGAGGTGCCA
>NZ_JAKUFY010000539.1:0-206 GCF_022663675.1 Bacillus cereus group sp. BfR-BA-01355 | reverse complement strand
AATCAAATGCCGAATATGATGCCAATTATGGATAATAATCAAATGCCGAATATGATGCCAATTATGGATAATAATCAAATGCCGAATATGATGCCAATTATGGATAATAATCAAATGCCGAATATAATGCCAATTATGGATAACAACCAACCCCCGAATATGATGCCAATTATGGATAACAACCAACCACCGAATATGATGCCAAT
>NZ_JAKUFY010000538.1:0-206 GCF_022663675.1 Bacillus cereus group sp. BfR-BA-01355 | reverse complement strand
TCATGGGAGAAACAAAAAATCCCGAGAAAATCAATCAACCAAATGATTTACTGTATTTGATTTATACATCAGGAACAACAGGAAAACCAAAGGGCGTTATGATTGAAAACAAAGGTGTTATCACGATGAAAGAGTACCTAACGGAACTCTATCAAATTACAGAAAAGGATCATATTCTCCAATTCGCAAATTATATATTTGATGCA
>NZ_JAKUFY010000537.1:0-206 GCF_022663675.1 Bacillus cereus group sp. BfR-BA-01355 | reverse complement strand
TCCCAGTCTTATGGGCAGGTTACCCACGTGTTACTCACCCGTCCGCCGCTAACTTCATAAGAGCAAGCTCTTAATCCATTCGCTCGACTTGCATGTATTAGGCACGCCGCCCGCGTTCATCCTGAGCCAGGATCAAACTCTCCAATAAAGTTAGTTTGTCTAGCATCTAAAAATAAAAATTGACGTTTCACGTTGTTTGTTTCGTT
>NZ_JAKUFY010000536.1:0-206 GCF_022663675.1 Bacillus cereus group sp. BfR-BA-01355 | reverse complement strand
GATTAATGGAAAGACATGCAGCTAGGGCAAATGCAATGCAGCATTCTGTTAATGTACGAGTAGAGAATAGACCAGTGCAACAAGTAGTAGCAGAACCACAAGTGGAAGAACGTCCAGTGCAGCAAGTAGTGGAAGAGCAAGTACAAAAGCCAATTTCAAGTACGGAAGTACAAGAGAAAGCATATGTTGTAAATCAAAGAGAGAAC
>NZ_JAKUFY010000534.1:0-207 GCF_022663675.1 Bacillus cereus group sp. BfR-BA-01355 | reverse complement strand
CTTTCCTTAACTCTTCAACTTGCAACAGGTTGTTCTTCCTCTTACCTCTTTTCCCTTACTTACATTCTTTTTGCGCTTTGCTTTCCTTAACTCTTTAACTTGCAACATGCTGCTCTTTCTTTTCCCTATTTCTACTTACTTGCATTTCTTTTGCGCCTTTCTTTCCTTAACTCTTCAACTTGCAACAGTTTGCTCTTTCTCTTACCT
>NZ_JAKUFY010000533.1:0-208 GCF_022663675.1 Bacillus cereus group sp. BfR-BA-01355 | reverse complement strand
TACGGATTGTATGCCGAAGGCCATTCTAACATATAAAGCAGAAGTTGAGACAGAAATACCAGTTATTGACCTTACTCATAATAGTGTATTCATAGGGGAAACAAAAAATCCCGAGAAAATCAATCAACCAAATGATTTACTGTATTTGATTTATACATCAGGAACAACAGGAAAACCAAAGGGTGTTATGAATAGTAATATAGGAGTT
>NZ_JAKUFY010000532.1:0-209 GCF_022663675.1 Bacillus cereus group sp. BfR-BA-01355 | reverse complement strand
GCATGGTTCGAAATTGAAAGGCGGCTTCGGCTGTCACTTATGGATGGACCCGCGTCGCATTAGCTAGTTGGTGAGGTAACGGCTCACCAAGGCAACGCTGCGTAGCCGACCTGAGAGGGTGATCGGCCACACTGGGACTGAGACACGGCCCAGACTCCTACGGGAGGCAGCAGTAGGGAATCTTCCGCAATGGACGAAAGTCTGACGGA
>NZ_JAKUFY010000531.1:0-210 GCF_022663675.1 Bacillus cereus group sp. BfR-BA-01355 | reverse complement strand
GCTCGTCACTGTCGTTATAATGAGGTATAAGGAGCGCTCTCGATTAGTGCTCTTTTTATTTAAATAAAGATTTTGTTTATAAACTACACATAAATTATGAACATACATACATTAATCATAATCATTTCAGAATTAGCCATCGAGTACCTTAAAAGGTGCTCTTTGCTTTTTCAAAAGCACTCACCATTTTCTTAAAACGAACATATATTT
>NZ_JAKUFY010000530.1:0-210 GCF_022663675.1 Bacillus cereus group sp. BfR-BA-01355 | reverse complement strand
AACATAGTTTATAAAGGGGAAATACTAAATGATCAAGATAACTCACGCGAAATAAGAGAAAATAAGAAAAAAGAAAAATCAGAATCAGAGAAAAAAGCAAAAGCAATACAAACAGAGAAAAAAAGTAAAGAACCAAATTCAAAAAAAGAAACTACAGCATTTAAATTTGAGAAAGAATCAAAGAAAAAAAATATAGATTCAGGTTTGAAA
>NZ_JAKUFY010000529.1:0-210 GCF_022663675.1 Bacillus cereus group sp. BfR-BA-01355 | reverse complement strand
TATAACTTTCCTTCCCCGAATGGATTGTCGATAAATTTTTCAGCTGTCAGTTCTGGTCTATTCAGATATCCTCTCGCCAGACCATCCCCCGCTATACATAATTCTCCAGGCACACCGATTCCACAAAGTTTCATCTGATTCAATATATATATACGAGTGTTAGAAACTGGTTTCCCTATTGGAATAAGGTTAGAGAATTCATCTTTGGCA
>NZ_JAKUFY010000528.1:0-210 GCF_022663675.1 Bacillus cereus group sp. BfR-BA-01355 | reverse complement strand
TCCGTTACACTTTAGGAGGCGACCGCCCCAGTCAAACTGCCCACCTGACACTGTCTCCCGGGTCGATAAGACCCGTAGGTTAGAATTTCAATACAGTCAGGGCGGTATCCCCCCAGCGCCTCCACCGAAGCTAGCGCTCCGGTTTCAATGGCTCCCGCCTATCCTGTACAAACTGTACCAAAATTCAATATCAGGCTACAGTAAAGCTCC
>NZ_JAKUFY010000527.1:0-210 GCF_022663675.1 Bacillus cereus group sp. BfR-BA-01355 | reverse complement strand
TCCCAGATTCCGACGGAATTTCACGTGTTCCGCCGTACTCAGGATACATTCAAGAGAGAACGAAGTTTCGACTACGGGGTTGTTACCCTCTACGACGGACCTTTCCAGGTCACTTCGTCTACCTCGTTCCTTTGTAACTCCGTATAGAATGTCCTACAACCCCAAGAGGCAAGCCTCTTGGTTTGGGCTATGTTCCGTTTCGCTCGCCGC
>NZ_JAKUFY010000526.1:0-210 GCF_022663675.1 Bacillus cereus group sp. BfR-BA-01355 | reverse complement strand
CGACTGAAATCGAAATCGCTGCAAAACGTATCCTATTCTTACGTGAAAAACTAAACCAAATTCTTGCTGACCGCACAGGTCAACCACTTGAAGTACTACAACGCGACACAGCCCGCGACAACTTCATGACAGCAGAAAAAGCTTTAGAATACGGTTTAATCGATAAGATCTTTACAAATCGTTAATTAATTTAAAGCGGAAGCGGCTCGT
>NZ_JAKUFY010000525.1:0-210 GCF_022663675.1 Bacillus cereus group sp. BfR-BA-01355 | reverse complement strand
TTTGACTGGGGCGGTCGCCTCCTAAAGTGTAACGGAGGCGCCCAAAGGTTCCCTCAGAATGGTTGGAAATCATTCGTAGAGTGCAAAGGCATAAGGGAGCTTGACTGCGAGCCCTACAAGTCGAGCAGGGACGAAAGTCGGGCTTAGTGATCCGGTGGTTCCGCATGGAAGGGCCATCGCTCAACGGATAAAAGCTACCCCGGGGATAAC
>NZ_JAKUFY010000524.1:0-211 GCF_022663675.1 Bacillus cereus group sp. BfR-BA-01355 | reverse complement strand
TAAAAATAACGAGCAAGATGACTCTTCTCAAGAGAAACAGCAAAACTCTAAGCAAGATGACTCTTCTCAAGAGAAACAGCAAAACTCTAAGCAAGATGATTCTTCTCAAGAGAAACAGCAAAACTCTAAGCAAGATGATTCTTCTCAAGATAAACAGCAAAACTCTAAGCAAGATGACTCTTCTCAGGAGAAACAACTAAACTCTAAGCAA
>NZ_JAKUFY010000523.1:0-211 GCF_022663675.1 Bacillus cereus group sp. BfR-BA-01355 | reverse complement strand
TGGAAGGAATTTAAATGTAGCAAAAGAAGGCGCAAATAAATTTGAAAACGAATCCGGCCAATTTATTGATGGAATAAATCAATTAGCAGATGGATCAGGTCAAGTAACAGGTGGCTTAGATACATTATCAGTAGGAGTATCTAAATTAACAGATGGCTCAAGCCAAGTAACAGGTGGTTTAGATACATTATCAGTAGGAGTATCCAAATTA
>NZ_JAKUFY010000522.1:0-211 GCF_022663675.1 Bacillus cereus group sp. BfR-BA-01355 | reverse complement strand
AGATGGCACCAAACAGGATACTAATAAACAAGTGCAAGATCCAGTAGCTAAACCTGTTACTGACAATCCGGAGCAAGATCCAACAACTAAAACTGTTACTGATAATCCGGAACAAAACCCAGCAGCTAAAATTGCTACTGGCAATCCAGAACATAAGCTAGCAAGCAGCCCTGTTGAGAATACAAATTCAGGTCCAAAGCAAATAACAACA
>NZ_JAKUFY010000521.1:0-211 GCF_022663675.1 Bacillus cereus group sp. BfR-BA-01355 | reverse complement strand
AGGTGACTGCCGGTGACAAACCGGAGGAAGGTGGGGATGACGTCAAATCATCATGCCCCTTATGACCTGGGCTACACACGTGCTACAATGGACGGTACAAAGAGCTGCAAGCCCGCGAGGTGGAGCTAATCTCATAAAACCGTTCTCAGTTCGGATTGTAGGCTGCAACTCGCCTACATGAAGCTGGAATCGCTAGTAATCGCGGATCAGC
>NZ_JAKUFY010000520.1:0-211 GCF_022663675.1 Bacillus cereus group sp. BfR-BA-01355 | reverse complement strand
ATATAACTTTCCTTCCCCGAATGGATTGTCGATAAATTTTTCAGCTGTCAGTTCTGGTCTATTCAGATATCCTCTCGCCAGACCATCCCCCGCTATACACAATTCTCCAGGCACACCGATTCCACAAAGTTTCATCTGATTCAATATATATATACGAGTGTTAGAAACTGGTTTCCCTATTGGAATAAGGTTAGAGAATTCATCTTTGGCA
>NZ_JAKUFY010000519.1:0-212 GCF_022663675.1 Bacillus cereus group sp. BfR-BA-01355 | reverse complement strand
ATCCCACCAGCGCCTCCACCGAAGCTAGCGCTCCGGTTTCAATGGCTCCCGCCTATCCTGTACAAACTGTACCAAAATTCAATATCAGGCTACAGTAAAGCTCCACGGGGGCTTTCCGTCCTGTCGCGGGTAACCTGCATCTTCACAGGTACTATAATTTCACCGAGTCTCTGGTTGAGACAGTGCCCAAATCGTTACACCTTTCGTGCGGG
>NZ_JAKUFY010000518.1:0-212 GCF_022663675.1 Bacillus cereus group sp. BfR-BA-01355 | reverse complement strand
ACTTCTACTTCTTCTGACTCTTCCGCTTCTGCAATTACTTCCACTTCTTCTGGCTCTTCTGTTTCTGTAATTACTTCCACTTCTTCTGACTCTTCTGCTTCTGCGATTACTTCTACTTCTTCTGACTCTTCTGCTTCTGCAATTACTTCCACTTCTTCTGATTCTGCAATCACTTCTACTTCTTCTAGCTCTTCTGTTTCTGTAATTACTTC
>NZ_JAKUFY010000517.1:0-213 GCF_022663675.1 Bacillus cereus group sp. BfR-BA-01355 | reverse complement strand
GGTTAAGGAGAGGGGTTAGCGTAAGCGAAGCTCTGAACTGAAGCCCCAGTAAACGGCGGCCGTAACTATAACGGTCCTAAGGTAGCGAAATTCCTTGTCGGGTAAGTTCCGCCCCGCACGAAAGGTGTAACGATTTGGGCACTGTCTCAACCAGAGACTCGGTGAAATTATAGTACCTGTGAAGATGCAGGTTACCCGCGACAGGACGGAAAG
>NZ_JAKUFY010000516.1:0-213 GCF_022663675.1 Bacillus cereus group sp. BfR-BA-01355 | reverse complement strand
CAACAAGAAGAACAAAAACGTCAGGCTGATGAACAAGCTCGTAAGCAACAAGAAGAACAAAAACGTCAGGCTGATGAACAAGCTCGTAAGCAACAAGAAGAGCAAAAACGTCAGGCTGATGAACAAGCTCGTAAGCAACAAGAAGAGCAAAAAGCACAGCAAACTCAAACACAACCTACCTCAGGAAATACTAGTAGTGCATATTACAAAAAT
>NZ_JAKUFY010000515.1:0-213 GCF_022663675.1 Bacillus cereus group sp. BfR-BA-01355 | reverse complement strand
AAAGCGAAGTCGATTTTAGAGCAAAAGAAATCTGGAAAATTAACGCATGAGCAAGCAAAAGAAGAATTAACAAAATTAGGTGTGAAACTTCCAGAAAAAGAGAAGCGTGAAGACATCTTTGCGGGATTAGATGAAGCAACAAAAACAAAAGCAAAAGCGATTTTAGACAATGAAAAGAAACAATTAGAGGAATTAAATGTGGATCTTCCGCAT
>NZ_JAKUFY010000514.1:0-213 GCF_022663675.1 Bacillus cereus group sp. BfR-BA-01355 | reverse complement strand
CATGTGGTTTAATTCGAAGCAACGCGAAGAACCTTACCAGGTCTTGACATCCTCTGAAAACCCTAGAGATAGGGCTTCTCCTTCGGGAGCAGAGTGACAGGTGGTGCATGGGTGTCGTCAGCTCGTGTCGTGAGATGTTGGGTTAAGTCCCGCAACGAGCGCAACCCTTGATCTTAGTTGCCATCATTAAGTTGGGCACTCTAAGGTGACTGC
>NZ_JAKUFY010000513.1:0-213 GCF_022663675.1 Bacillus cereus group sp. BfR-BA-01355 | reverse complement strand
CGAGGTGGAAGCATGGTGACATGTGGAGCTGACGAATACTAATAGATCGAGGACTTAACCATATAATATGTAGCAAATGTTATCTAGTTTTGAAGGAATATGCCTTCAATAGTTTGGTGATGATGGCAGAGAGGTCACACCCGTTCCCATACCGAACACGGAAGTTAAGCTCTCTAGCGCCGATGGTAGTTGGGACCTTGTCCCTGTGAGAGT
>NZ_JAKUFY010000512.1:0-213 GCF_022663675.1 Bacillus cereus group sp. BfR-BA-01355 | reverse complement strand
CAAAAGCTAAGGCCGCGGAAGCAACTAAAGCTCGCGAAGCAGCTGAAGCTCAAGCAGAAGTTAAGGCTCAAGAAGCGGCTAAAGCTCGTGAAGCAGCTAAGGCTCAAGAAGCAGCTAAAGCTCAGGCAGATGCTGAAGCTCAAGCAGAAGCTAAAGCTCAAGAGGCGGCTAAAGCTCGTGAAGCAGCTAAAGCTCAAGCAGATGCTGAAGCTC
>NZ_JAKUFY010000511.1:0-215 GCF_022663675.1 Bacillus cereus group sp. BfR-BA-01355 | reverse complement strand
TTTACGACCCGAAAGCCTTCATCACTCACGCGGCGTTGCTCCGTCAGACTTTCGTCCATTGCGGAAGATTCCCTACTGCTGCCTCCCGTAGGAGTCTGGGCCGGGTCTCAGTCCCAGTGTGGCCGATCACCCTCTCAGGTCGGCTACGCATCGTTGCCTTGGTGAGCCGTTACCTCACCAACTAGCTAATGCGACGCGGGTCCATCCATAAGTGA
>NZ_JAKUFY010000510.1:0-215 GCF_022663675.1 Bacillus cereus group sp. BfR-BA-01355 | reverse complement strand
TGCATCAAATATATAATTTGCGAATTGGAGAATATGATCCTTTTCTGTAATTTGATAGAGTTCCGTTAGGTACTCTTTCATCGTGATAACACCTTTGTTTTCAATCATAACACCCTTTGGTTTTCCTGTTGTTCCTGATGTATAAATCAAATACAGTAAATCATTTGGTTGATTGATTTTCTCGGGATTTTTTGTTTCTCCCATGAAAACACTGT
>NZ_JAKUFY010000509.1:0-216 GCF_022663675.1 Bacillus cereus group sp. BfR-BA-01355 | reverse complement strand
GGCAAAGCAGTAACGAAAGTAACAACAGATAAAGAAGGAAAAGCGAAAATTTCAGATCTATCTGTAGGAAATTACAAACTAGTAGAAGTAGAAAGCTTACCAGGCTACAAACAATTAACAGAACCAGTATCGTTTGAAATCAAAAAAGGAATGACAGAAGTTCTATCATTAAAAATAGAAAATGAAATGGTAGATACGGGAAATGTAGAAATTACA
>NZ_JAKUFY010000508.1:0-216 GCF_022663675.1 Bacillus cereus group sp. BfR-BA-01355 | reverse complement strand
AAGGCTGAGCTGTGATGGGGAAGCTCCTTATGGAGCGAAGTCTTTGATTCCCCGCTGCCAAGAAAAGCTTCTAGCGAGATAAAAGGTGCCTGTACCGCAAACCGCCACAGGTAGGCGAGGAGAGAATCCTAAGGTGTGCGAGAGAACTCTGGTTAAGGAACTCGGCAAAATGACCCCGTAACTTCGGGAGAAGGGGTGCTTTCTTAACGGAAAGCC
>NZ_JAKUFY010000507.1:0-217 GCF_022663675.1 Bacillus cereus group sp. BfR-BA-01355 | reverse complement strand
ATTGCAGAAATAAAAGCGCCTGTAGTAGAGACATTTGTAGCACTTGAGGAAATTCAGCAAGAAGATGAAGCGATTGAACAAAAGAGTGAATTCATACATGTAGCTGAGGCTGATGAACAGACAAAGAACGACGTTCAAAGCTTTGCGAATGTTTTACTTGCAGAAACAGAAGAAAATAAACGAGTTGTAGAAGAAGCGCCAGTCGCAGAAGAACAAC
>NZ_JAKUFY010000506.1:0-217 GCF_022663675.1 Bacillus cereus group sp. BfR-BA-01355 | reverse complement strand
AATTGGTGCATCCTTCACTGCGCCTGGCGGAACTCCAGATGCGAAAAAAGCTGATGAAGAGGCTAAGAAAAAGGCCGATGAAGAAGCTAAGAAAAAAGCTGATGAGGAAGCTAAGAAGAAAGCTGAAGAAGAGGCCAAGAAAAAAGCTGAAGACGAAGCTAAGAAACAACAAGAACAGCAACACCAAAATACCGGAGGAGATACACCTCAGGCAGAC
>NZ_JAKUFY010000505.1:0-217 GCF_022663675.1 Bacillus cereus group sp. BfR-BA-01355 | reverse complement strand
ACCTAGTAGTACCGATATTGCTGTTCCCGACGTATTATTTGCAAATGCGTATGTTGCCGTTATACTTGTGCCTGTTGCTCCTGTTGGGCCTGTCGCTCCCGTTGCCCCTGTATCGCCTGTTACTCCCGTCGCTCCTGTTACTCCTGTCGCTCCCGTTGGGCCTGTTGCTCCTGTTATCCCTGTCGCTCCCGTTGCCCCTGTGTCGCCTGTTACTCCT
>NZ_JAKUFY010000504.1:0-217 GCF_022663675.1 Bacillus cereus group sp. BfR-BA-01355 | reverse complement strand
AATATGCGGGTGTGGCGGAATTGGCAGACGCACTAGACTTAGGATCTAGCGCCTTTGGCGTGGGGGTTCGACTCCCTTCACCCGCACTTTTAATAAAATATCTCAAACATGTCTTGCGGAAGTAGTTCAGTGGTAGAATACAACCTTGCCAAGGTTGGGGTCGCGGGTTCGAATCCCGTCTTCCGCTCCAATTTTCAATATGACATGCCGGGGTGGC
>NZ_JAKUFY010000503.1:0-218 GCF_022663675.1 Bacillus cereus group sp. BfR-BA-01355 | reverse complement strand
GAGTAACACGTGGGTAACCTGCCCATAAGACTGGGATAACTCCGGGAAACCGGGGCTAATACCGGATAACATTTTGAACTGCATGGTTCGAAATTGAAAGGCGGCTGCGGCTGTCACTTATGGATGGACCCGCGTCGCATTAGCTAGTTGGTGAGGTAACGGCTCACCAAGGCAACGATGCGTAGCCGACCTGAGAGGGTGATCGGCCACACTGGGAC
>NZ_JAKUFY010000502.1:0-219 GCF_022663675.1 Bacillus cereus group sp. BfR-BA-01355 | reverse complement strand
ATGTTCAACTAAGTACCAATACCAAGCTTCATCTTTAAATTCCACAGATACACGATCATCTTTCACAACAATCTTTAGGCTATCCCTTAAATGCGTTCGCTTGTTTTTATTTTAGGTTTTAATTTACTAGCAAAATACTTGGCTGCTTCATCTAATACATCCAGTTCAACCTTTTTATTCACACGTAATAGCGTATTGATATCTTCTAAAGCTTCAGCA
>NZ_JAKUFY010000501.1:0-219 GCF_022663675.1 Bacillus cereus group sp. BfR-BA-01355 | reverse complement strand
GTTTCAGCCCCTTTCGATTTCCAGATACTTTCCCCATACAAGTAATTTTGTTTTTAGATGTTTATTTTCTAAACGTAGCTGTTCTAATTCACTGAGCTCTTTTGGTCCTTTCCATAAGAATATTGTTTTCCTACAGGTTGTTGAAAACGATACGTTTGATCTGTACGATACCATTTCATCCATGTCTTAATTTGGGAAACATTTTTAATTCCGAGTTTC
>NZ_JAKUFY010000500.1:0-219 GCF_022663675.1 Bacillus cereus group sp. BfR-BA-01355 | reverse complement strand
ACATGAATCATCGCAAGAGCCGCCGTGTCCGTGAGGGAAGAATTCGCATTTTTTACAGTAACATCGTTTAGTCCAGTAAAATTTCTTTTCAAAACGTACACATTTTGTAACGAAAGTACAATGTTTTCTACGCGTACGTTTTGTAACTAAAACGCATTCTTTTCTACGTGTTACTTTCGTAACGAACGTCCATTTTTGAACGCGTACACGAGTACATTT
>NZ_JAKUFY010000499.1:0-219 GCF_022663675.1 Bacillus cereus group sp. BfR-BA-01355 | reverse complement strand
AAAAAACAATTTATGAATATGTTCATAGAGAATATCAAAATTGATAAAAAAGACGGAGTTACAGAAGTATTAGATATAGAATTTTATTAGTGTTTATGTTACATTTACACATGTAAAGTTCACGTATATACAAAAAATCAACAAAACAAAAGAGCACAGCATGTATAAGTAGTGTTGGTAGCACTCTTATACCGTTCACCTGATTACGCCAGGTAAACA
>NZ_JAKUFY010000498.1:0-219 GCF_022663675.1 Bacillus cereus group sp. BfR-BA-01355 | reverse complement strand
AGTAAGGGGAAATAGGTAAGAGAAAGAGCAAACTGTTGCAAGTTGAAGAGTTAAGGAAAGAAAGGCGCAAAAGAAATGCAAGTAAGTAGAAATAGGTAAGAGAAAGAGCAACCTGTTGCAAGTTGAAGAGTTAAGGAAAGAAAGGCGCAAAAGAAATGCAAGTAAGTAGAAATAGGGAAAAGAAAGAGCAGCATGTTGCAAGTTGAGAAAAATAAGGAA
>NZ_JAKUFY010000497.1:0-220 GCF_022663675.1 Bacillus cereus group sp. BfR-BA-01355 | reverse complement strand
TGTGCGGAAGGGATAAGTGCTGAAAGCATCTAAGCATGAAGCCCCCCTCAAGATGAGATTTCCCATAGCGTAAGCTAGTAAGATCCCTGAAAGATGATCAGGTTGATAGGTGCGAGGTGGAAGCATGGTGACATGTGGAGCTGACGAATACTAATAGATCGAGGACTTAACCATATAATATGTAGCAAATGTTATCTAGTTTTGAAGGAATATGCCTTCA
>NZ_JAKUFY010000496.1:0-220 GCF_022663675.1 Bacillus cereus group sp. BfR-BA-01355 | reverse complement strand
ACGTTCTGAACCCAGCTCGCGTACCGCTTTAATGGGCGAACAGCCCAACCCTTGGGACCGACTACAGCCCCAGGATGCGATGAGCCGACATCGAGGTGCCAAACCTCCCCGGCGATGTGGACTCTTGGGGGAGATAAGCCTGTTATCCCCGGGGTAGCTTTTATCCGTTGAGCGATGGCCCTTCCATGCGGAACCACCGGATCACTAAGCCCGACTTTCG
>NZ_JAKUFY010000495.1:0-221 GCF_022663675.1 Bacillus cereus group sp. BfR-BA-01355 | reverse complement strand
CTTCAATAGGCCATAATGTTGAATTCTTACCACTTTTACGCGATTCAACTAGTGAGGTATATTACTTGGTCCATGTGTTGAATGTACTAGATGCAATTGATAGTGATAAAGTTCAAAATGAGATGATTTTTAAGGTTTATATAAATGGGAAAATTCATCCCACGGCTGTTTTTATTTCAGATGAATTGAAGATTCTTATTGAACAAAGTGATTTAAAAGGT
>NZ_JAKUFY010000494.1:0-222 GCF_022663675.1 Bacillus cereus group sp. BfR-BA-01355 | reverse complement strand
AGCATTACAAACTGCTCTAGTTAATTCTGCTTCGTTCATTCAAGGACCTACCGGACCTACTGGACCTCAGGGACCTCAAGGTAACACAGGCGCTACCGGCAATACAGGCGCTCAAGGACCTGCGGGTGCTACCGGCGCTACTGGACCTCAGGGGCCTCAAGGTAACACAGGCGCTACCGGCAATACAGGCGCTCAAGGACCTGCGGGTGCTACCGGTGCTAC
>NZ_JAKUFY010000493.1:0-222 GCF_022663675.1 Bacillus cereus group sp. BfR-BA-01355 | reverse complement strand
TTGATAGGTTCGAGGTGGAAGCATGGTGACATGTGGAGCTGACGAATACTAATAGATCGAGGACTTAACCATATAATATGTAGCAATGTTATCTAGTTTTGAAGGAATATACCTTCAATAGTTTGGTGATGATGGCAGAGAGGTCACACCCGTTCCCATACCGAACACGGAAGTTAAGCTCTCTAGCGCCGATGGTAGTTGGGACCTTGTCCCTGTGAGAGT
>NZ_JAKUFY010000492.1:0-222 GCF_022663675.1 Bacillus cereus group sp. BfR-BA-01355 | reverse complement strand
TGGGCTTTCACATCAGACTTAAGAAACCACCTGCGCGCGCTTTACGCCCAATAATTCCGGATAACGCTTGCCACCTACGTATTACCGCGGCTGCTGGCACGTAGTTAGCCGGGGCTTTCTGGTTAGGTACCGTCAAGGTGCCAGCTTATTCAACTAGCACTTGTTCTTCCCTAACAACAGAGTTTTACGACCCGAAAGCCTTCATCACTCACGCGGCGTTGC
>NZ_JAKUFY010000491.1:0-223 GCF_022663675.1 Bacillus cereus group sp. BfR-BA-01355 | reverse complement strand
TAATAAAGAAAATATGGAGCCAGTAACACATCAATACAAAGATTATAGTCAGTGGATGAGAAGTAGAGATTTGAGTAAGCAGAAAACATATTGGATGAATCAGTTTGAGGAT
The DNA here is from genome assembly GCF_022663675.1 of Bacillus cereus group sp. BfR-BA-01355. Classification (NCBI taxonomy): domain Bacteria; kingdom Bacillati; phylum Bacillota; class Bacilli; order Caryophanales; family Bacillaceae; genus Bacillus; species Bacillus cereus group sp. BfR-BA-01355. Next base: position 111 of record NZ_JAKUFY010000491.1, on the reverse strand, counting down.
GAGGCACCAATTTTAGACATGCCATTGGATTATACAAGACCGCAACAACAAAGCTTTGCGGGTGCGTCAGTATATAATTTGGTAGGAAAAGAACTTGCATCAAAGATTAAA
>NZ_JAKUFY010000490.1:0-223 GCF_022663675.1 Bacillus cereus group sp. BfR-BA-01355 | reverse complement strand
AAAAGGAATTGAAGAAATTGTAGGTCTATTTGTAAATACAATACCAGTTCGAGTAAAACGAGAAGCAGATATGACAGTTGTGGAATTATTAAGAAGTCTCCAAAAACAAGGGACAGAGGGAAGTAGTTATGGTTATTGTTCGTTAGCGGAAGTTCAAAGCCAATCACAATTGGGTTCTAATTTGATAAAAACATTGTTCGTATTTGAAAACTATTATATCGAT
>NZ_JAKUFY010000489.1:0-223 GCF_022663675.1 Bacillus cereus group sp. BfR-BA-01355 | reverse complement strand
TTTGTAATCGTTCTTTATCGATATAATAGTTTTCAAATACGAACAATGTTTTTATCAAATTAGAACCCAATTGTGATTGGCTTTGAACTTCCGCTAACGAACAATAACCATGACTACTTCCCTCTGTTCCTTGTTTTTGGAGACTTCTTAATAATTCCACAACTGTCATATCTGCTTCTCGTTTTACTCGAACTGGTATTGTATTTACAAATAGACCTACAAT
>NZ_JAKUFY010000488.1:0-223 GCF_022663675.1 Bacillus cereus group sp. BfR-BA-01355 | reverse complement strand
ATTCATCCATATTGAAATAGAATACTGGAGGAATGGTTGCAATTTTCACCTTTTCTTTGCTTGTCATTTTTACAAATTCTTCTGTATTTTCACGCTCATCCTTATTTGCAATAACAAGTCTTCCACCGATTAACAGAGCCATATTCATCTCCCAAACGGATCCATCAAAAATTATATTTGCAAACTGTAAAATAGACTCTTTTTCTGTTACTTCTAATGAATT
>NZ_JAKUFY010000487.1:0-223 GCF_022663675.1 Bacillus cereus group sp. BfR-BA-01355 | reverse complement strand
AAAGATCAGAATCTACCGATGCACAAATGGATCGTATAAAAATTAGTTTAGAAAAAGAGTTTAGTCAAAAGCTGAATGAAATAGCTTTAGCTAATAATGTTACGATAAATATGGTGATGGAAGCAGCTTGGGGGATAGTTTTACAAACGTATAATCATACGGATGATGTAGTCTTTGGGAAGGTTGTATCAGGAAGAGATGCGAAAATAAAAGGAATTGAAGA
>NZ_JAKUFY010000486.1:0-223 GCF_022663675.1 Bacillus cereus group sp. BfR-BA-01355 | reverse complement strand
CACCTCTTTATCGTTTGAGCAATGGAGGGACGCAGAAGGATAGAAGAAGCGTGCGATTGGTTGTGCACGTCCAAGCAGTTAGGCTGATAAGTAGGCAAATCCGCTTATCGTGAAGGCTGAGCTGTGATGGGGAAGCTCCTTATGGAGCGAAGTCTTTGATTCCCCGCTGCCAAGAAAAGCTTCTAGCGAGATAAAAGGTGCCTGTACCGCAAACCGACACAGG
>NZ_JAKUFY010000485.1:0-223 GCF_022663675.1 Bacillus cereus group sp. BfR-BA-01355 | reverse complement strand
GTTTTTGCTTTTCGTTGTCTAGCTCCAGCGACTAGATTGTTCGGTGGCTTCGCTTCTTCCTACAAGGCAAAAAGCGCCTCTACGTCAGAAGCTCCATCCCCCTCACAATCTAAACGAGCCGCTTCCGCTTTTCATTGTCCATCTCCAGCGGCTAGATTGTTCGGTGGCTTCGCTTCTTCCTACAAGGCAAAAAGCGCCTTTACGTCAGAAGCTCCATCCCCCC
>NZ_JAKUFY010000484.1:0-223 GCF_022663675.1 Bacillus cereus group sp. BfR-BA-01355 | reverse complement strand
TCCAAAAATGTTTGTAACACGTGAAGCGTATAGTCAATTTTTATATAACTCTATTAATGTAATTGAAAAAATACAGAAACCAGAAGTGAAGCCAGACCCAAAACCTGAAACGAAACCAGAAGAAAAACCAGAAGTGAAACCGGAAATTAAATTGCCAGTAGGGTTAAATGAAAATTTGGTAACTAAAGATATGGAATTTAATCAAGATGCTTTTAATAATAAC
>NZ_JAKUFY010000483.1:0-223 GCF_022663675.1 Bacillus cereus group sp. BfR-BA-01355 | reverse complement strand
AGAAATACCAGTCATTGATCTTGCGGATAACAGTGTTTTCATAGGAGAAACAAAAAATCCCGAGAAAATCAATCAACCAAATGATTTACTGTATTTGATTTATACATCAGGCACAACAGGAAAACCAAAGGGCGTTATGATTGAAAACAGAGGTGTAGTCAATCTAAGAAATTATTTTATCAATTCATTAGAAGTAACAGAAAAAGAGTCTATTTTACAGTTT
>NZ_JAKUFY010000482.1:0-223 GCF_022663675.1 Bacillus cereus group sp. BfR-BA-01355 | reverse complement strand
AGCGTACCTTGTATTTATCAACGATCATGGATGCCTTTAATCGTGAAATTATTAGTTGTGTCATCAGCGAATCACAAACACTGACATTAGCGATGAAAACATTGAAACAAGTAATGAGAGGGCGAAAAGTAAAAGATGTCCTTCTTCACTCGGATCAAGGAAGTATTTATACAGCAAAAGAATTTCAAGCGTATGCCAAAGAAAACGGCATGATCACCAGCAT
>NZ_JAKUFY010000481.1:0-223 GCF_022663675.1 Bacillus cereus group sp. BfR-BA-01355 | reverse complement strand
GGAACGAAGTATAGAAATGATTATCGGGATTTACGGCATCATTAAAGCAGGTGCAGCATATGTACCGATGGATCCGACTTATCCGAAAGATAGAATTGAATATATGCTTGCAGATTGTATGCCGAAGGCCATTCTAACATATAAAGCAGAAGTTGAGACAGAAATACCAGTCATTGATCTTGCGGATAACAGTGTTTTCATGGGAGAAACAAAAAATCCCGAG
>NZ_JAKUFY010000480.1:0-223 GCF_022663675.1 Bacillus cereus group sp. BfR-BA-01355 | reverse complement strand
CTTATCTCTCGGATATGCATGGTACGTATCATTAAATTCTTCTATAATAAGTGCCTTTTCTTCTTCCGTCGTAGTCTCTATTTCATTTAATTTTATAGTTGGATTCCTTACAATTTGATTAATAATACTTATTAAATGTACTAGTAAACGTTCTGCACTCTCCTTTTTATACAAATCAGTACAATACTCCAATGCCATTTGGTAATCATTCTCTACTTCATAA
>NZ_JAKUFY010000479.1:0-223 GCF_022663675.1 Bacillus cereus group sp. BfR-BA-01355 | reverse complement strand
CCGAACGAGAAAGCCCCTCGCCTTTAGGCATGGGATGAAAGTGAGGTTGGATAAGGAGTGCACTAAAAACCGCAAGGTTTGTGGCACTCTAAGTATCCAAAATGTTGGTATTTTTTATTTTTTTATCTTTCGTGTTGCAGTTTTATAATCTAACTGATACAATGCGAACATGATGAATGATTATAGAAGAACCAAAACAACCGTGTCATTAATTAACTATCAT
>NZ_JAKUFY010000478.1:0-223 GCF_022663675.1 Bacillus cereus group sp. BfR-BA-01355 | reverse complement strand
CATCTTATAAATGATGGTCTTATTTTTTTGTCTTTCTATCTTTTCTTTAAAACTCCCTCTCTCTTTCACCCTATGTTCACATGAGAGTCACACCTACCTTTTATAGTATATGTATCGAAGTTGTTCCTCCCTAATTTTTAAGACATTCCCCAGTGTCTTAAAGCAGCTTCCATCCCTAATTAAATTGACATAAATTGTCCCCTTCCCTAGACCATCCTATGTG
>NZ_JAKUFY010000477.1:0-223 GCF_022663675.1 Bacillus cereus group sp. BfR-BA-01355 | reverse complement strand
GATACCAGTCACGAAAAATGGAAAATTAGATAAGAGGGCATTGCCTGAAATTGAAATGAAGAGTGATAAAGAATATATCGCACCGAGAACTGAGACAGAGAAGGTATTGAGCGAAATATTTAGTCAGATATTAGATGTGGAACATATAAGTATAAAAGATGGTTTCTTTGAATTAGGTGGACATTCTTTGAAAGCTACAAGATTAGTTAACAGAATTGAAGCT
>NZ_JAKUFY010000476.1:0-223 GCF_022663675.1 Bacillus cereus group sp. BfR-BA-01355 | reverse complement strand
GACGTGCAGCAGCGGCAGCAAAAGCAAAAGCGGCGGCGTTAGCGAAGCAGAAAAGAGAAGGAACAGAAGAAGTAACGGAAGAAGAAAAAGCGAAAGCAAAGGCAAAGGCAGAGGCAACAGCCAAGGCAAAAGCGGCAGCATTAGCGAAGCAGAAAGCTTCGCAAGGTGATGGGGATTCGGGAGATGAAAAGGCAAAGGCAATTGCAGCAGCAAAAGCGAAAGC
>NZ_JAKUFY010000475.1:0-223 GCF_022663675.1 Bacillus cereus group sp. BfR-BA-01355 | reverse complement strand
GACCTATGGTACATGCTCTGCCAAACTACCTGCCATGAAGAAAGAGCTTGTTTGGCTAAAAGAAGTGGATAGTATTGCGATGCAGTCGTCTGTTCGCAACCTTGCGGATGCTTATACACGCTTTTTCAAAAAACAAAACAGCGCACCGCGCTTTAAATCTAAGAAGAACAACGTACAATCTTATACCACAAAACAAACAAATGAAAACATTGCCGTTGTAGGG
>NZ_JAKUFY010000474.1:0-223 GCF_022663675.1 Bacillus cereus group sp. BfR-BA-01355 | reverse complement strand
TTGTTTTATGTAAAAGGTGCCAAGAAATACTTTGTAGTTTTATTTCTTGGCGTGGGTATTTATTTGGGTCATTTGGATGCCGACCTTACAATAGTATATGTCCGATATATGAAATGGTTTGTTATTTACGTTCAGTTCAGTGAAATTAGGAAAGAAAAAACACCTATTTTTTAATAGGTGTTTTTTCTGCAAAGTGGCTTATAAAATTAAAAGAAAGGTATTT
>NZ_JAKUFY010000473.1:0-223 GCF_022663675.1 Bacillus cereus group sp. BfR-BA-01355 | reverse complement strand
TATTTCTGTCATTCGATTAGAGCAACTAACGAACATTAGACAGACGGCACGAACAAGCCGTAAAAACGAAAAAAATCTACACACTTGGTCATTCCATCGTTTAGCACAATTTATCGAGTACAAAGCGACATTAGTTGGCATAAAGGTCGAATATGTGAACCCTTCTTATACAAGTCAAACATGTCCGAAATGTTCTGGAAAGAACAAGGCGCAAGACAGAAAA
>NZ_JAKUFY010000472.1:0-223 GCF_022663675.1 Bacillus cereus group sp. BfR-BA-01355 | reverse complement strand
TCCTGATGGAAATATTGAATATTTAGGAAGAATGGATGAACAAGTCAAAATCAGAGGATTCCGAATTGAGCTTGGTGAAATTGAGAATGTGATTAGAAAAGTAGAGGGAATCACAGATACAGCTGTAGTTGTCAAAGAAGATCAAAACGGCGAACAGGCAATTAGTGCGTATGTTACAGCTGAAAGTGAATACAGTATGAATGATCTCAAAGAGGTAATCCGT
>NZ_JAKUFY010000471.1:0-223 GCF_022663675.1 Bacillus cereus group sp. BfR-BA-01355 | reverse complement strand
GTGTCAATCATAAAAAAGTATTACGAATCATGAGACAAAATCATATTCTTTCAAAAGTGCGTCGAAAGAAAAAGAAATATATCAATGGTGCGGAACCAATGGTAGCCCCTCATCGATTGGAGCGCCAATTCGATGCATCCAAACCAAATGAAAAGTGGTTTACGGATGTGACGTATCTCTTATTTGGAGAGCGTACCTTGTATTTATCAACGATCATGGATGC
>NZ_JAKUFY010000470.1:0-223 GCF_022663675.1 Bacillus cereus group sp. BfR-BA-01355 | reverse complement strand
TTATGAAGTAGAGAATGATTACCAAATGGCATTGGAGTATTGTACTGATTTGTATAAAAAGGAGAGTGCAGAACGTTTACTAGTACATTTAATAAGTATTATTAATCAAATCGTAAGGAATCCAACTATAAAATTAAATGAAATAGAGACTACGACGGAAGAAGAAAAGGCACTTATTATAGAAGAATTTAATGATACGTACCATGCATATCCGAGAGATAAG
>NZ_JAKUFY010000469.1:0-223 GCF_022663675.1 Bacillus cereus group sp. BfR-BA-01355 | reverse complement strand
TGGAAGTTGTTGATTATTAGAAGAACCTTGTCCTTTTTCTGGTAAATTAGGTTTTTCTACTCCTTCACCTGGCTTCTCTGTTCCTTCACCTGGCTTCTCTGTTCCTTCACCCGGCTTTTCTGTTCCTTCACCTGGTTTTTCTGTTCCTTCACCTGGTTTTTCCGGACCTTTTTCTGTATCTTTTTTATTTGTAATTTGAAGCTTTACAACTTCAATTTTTTCA
>NZ_JAKUFY010000468.1:0-223 GCF_022663675.1 Bacillus cereus group sp. BfR-BA-01355 | reverse complement strand
GAAGAGTCAAAAGAAGAAGTAAAAGAACCAACGAAAGAAGTGGAAGAGTCAAAAGAAGAAGTGAAAGAACCAACAAAAGAAGTTGAAGAAGCGAAAGAGGAAGTAAAAGAGTCAACAAAGGAAGTGGAAGAGTCAAAAGAAGAAGTGAAAGAACCAACAAAAGAAGTTGAAGAAGCGAAAGAGGAAGTAAAAGAGCCAAAAGGAAATAATCAGGTTGTTGAAA
>NZ_JAKUFY010000467.1:0-223 GCF_022663675.1 Bacillus cereus group sp. BfR-BA-01355 | reverse complement strand
GTCATTGGAGCTCCTGACGAAGAGGCGCTTTTTGCCTCACAGGAAGGCGCGAAATGGCCGACTGTTCTAGCCGCTGGAGCTGGATAATTAAAAGCAGAAGCGGCTCGTTCAAAATGTGAGGAGGATGGAGCTTCTGACATAGAGGCGCTTTTTGCCTCGGCGGAAGAAGCGAAGCCACCGAACATTTTAGCCGCTGGAGCTGGATAATTAAAAGCGGAAGCGG
>NZ_JAKUFY010000466.1:0-223 GCF_022663675.1 Bacillus cereus group sp. BfR-BA-01355 | reverse complement strand
TACTACGTAACTAGTTGATTCTGTATCCATTACGTTATGATATAACATCCCTTCCTGTAATGGTGTAAGAGAGTATATATCTTCTATACCAGAAAAATGCGTCTTTAATATCGACAAGTCGGATGTTTCTAAATCATTTGTCGAATAATCAGATGCCGTCTTAATACTTTCCTGTTGACTAGAACAATATTCAACAATTTCAACTAACGTATCCTTGTATAGT
>NZ_JAKUFY010000465.1:0-223 GCF_022663675.1 Bacillus cereus group sp. BfR-BA-01355 | reverse complement strand
ACATACAGTTTTTCTCCAAACAATTTAAACTCTGTGATGTCTGTTACCCACTTTTGATTCGGTGCATCTGTATGAAAATTACGCTCTAAAATATTAGGTGCAATTCTACCGACTTTTCCTTTATAGGATTTATATTTCTTCATACGCACAACACACTTTAACCCAAGCTCTTTCATAATGCGCTGAACCTTCTTGTGGTTCACTTTCTGGCCACGATTCGTTA
>NZ_JAKUFY010000464.1:0-225 GCF_022663675.1 Bacillus cereus group sp. BfR-BA-01355 | reverse complement strand
AATGCTAGAAAAGATTACTTGGACAAAATTTCAACTGAAATCATCAAAAACCACGATGTTATCGGTATAGAGGATTTGCAAGTATCGAATATGTTAAAAAATCATAGGTTAGCCAAAGCAATTAGTGAGGTATCTTGGTCGCAATTTCGATCCATGTTAGAATACAAAGCAAAATGGTATGGCAAACAAGTCATTGTCGTATCGAAAACATTTGCTTCCAGCCAA
>NZ_JAKUFY010000463.1:0-225 GCF_022663675.1 Bacillus cereus group sp. BfR-BA-01355 | reverse complement strand
ATCTCAACAAGGAAATAATGGGAATCAGCAAGGGAACAACGGAAGAGGATCTCAACAAGGAAATAATGGGAATCAGCAAGGAAACAATGGAAGAGGACCCCAGAAAGAAAATGGTGGAAACGAGCAAGGGAACAATGGTAGGGGGTCTCAACAAGAAAATAGAGGCCACCAGCAAGGGAATGAAAAGAAGAATCAATAGAATATGGAAGTGAGAGATTCATTTCA
>NZ_JAKUFY010000462.1:0-225 GCF_022663675.1 Bacillus cereus group sp. BfR-BA-01355 | reverse complement strand
TGAGAAGAATCATTTTGTTTAGAGCTTTGTTGTTTATTCTGAGAAGAATCATTTTGTTTAGAGCTTTGTTGCTTACTTTGAGAAGAATCATCTTGCTTAGAGTTTTGCTGTTTATCTTGAGAAGAATCATCTTGCTTAGAGTTTTGCTGTTTATCTTGAGAAGAATCATCTTGCTTAGAGTTTTGCTGTTTATCTTGAGAAGAATCATCTTGCTTAGAGTTTAGT
>NZ_JAKUFY010000461.1:0-225 GCF_022663675.1 Bacillus cereus group sp. BfR-BA-01355 | reverse complement strand
GTTTACTTTTACAAGACCATCTGTTACTTTTCCAGATCCGTCTGCTAGTTTATTTACTCCGTCGATTAGCTGGGTTGAGCCAGTGGACATTTTATTTAGGCCACCATTTAGAGTACCTAAGCCCGTTGTTACTTGACTTGAGCCATCTGCTAATTGATTTACTCCACTCGACATTTGATTTGCTCCTACAGATACTGTGCCTAAACCGCCTGTTACTTGGCTTGA
>NZ_JAKUFY010000460.1:0-226 GCF_022663675.1 Bacillus cereus group sp. BfR-BA-01355 | reverse complement strand
AGATGGAGAAGAAAGATTCATAAACAAATCATTCTATGCGTATAACGAAGCTTCGTTTAATGCAGCAAAAGCAAACGCTGGAGCATTATATAATCCGCAGAATTTTAGAGTAATGGATGGGACAACTAGTGGATGGTTGAAGATTAAAACATGGGAAGGCGACAAGTGGATGAACCTAAACCAAACAGATTCTGGTTCTTCTGGAGTAATTGATTTAGCTTTAAAA
>NZ_JAKUFY010000459.1:0-226 GCF_022663675.1 Bacillus cereus group sp. BfR-BA-01355 | reverse complement strand
AGAACAGAAGAAAGTAGAAGAACAGAAGAAAGCAGAAGAACAGAAGAAAGCAGAAGAACAAAAGAAAGTAGAAGAACAGAAGAAAGCGGAAGAACAAAAGAAAGCAGAAGAACAAAAGAAAGTAGAAGAACAGAAGAAAGCAGAAGAACAGAAGAAAGTAGAGGAACAGAAGAAAATAGAAGAGCAAAAGAAAGTAGAAGAGCAAAAGAAAGCAGAAGAACAGAAA
>NZ_JAKUFY010000458.1:0-226 GCF_022663675.1 Bacillus cereus group sp. BfR-BA-01355 | reverse complement strand
GGAAATGAAATTTACGATTTCTAATGAAAAAATTGAAGTTGTAAAGCTTCAAATTACAAATAAAAAAGATACAGAAAAAGGTCCGGAAAAACCAGGTGAAGGAACAGAAAAGCCAGGTGAAGGAACAGAGAAGCCAGGTGAAGGAACAGAGAAGCCAGGTGAAGGAGTAGAAAAACCTAATTTACCAGAAAAAGGACAAGGTTCTTCTAATAATCAACAACTTCCA
>NZ_JAKUFY010000457.1:0-227 GCF_022663675.1 Bacillus cereus group sp. BfR-BA-01355 | reverse complement strand
TGAGCTTCCTAACACGAGAAATGATTTTACCACCTTTGAACTTCAATAGTGAACGAGTAATCTAGTAATTATTGACGGAATCAGCCGTTATCTGAACTTGAGCAATCTAGGAGGAGATACGCCTAGGTTGGAACAAGGGTGGAACCACGAAAACACATTCGTCCCTTTCCTAGGGATGAGTGTGTTTTTTATTACTTTGAAGGGAGGTGCGGTAACATGAAACTATT
>NZ_JAKUFY010000456.1:0-227 GCF_022663675.1 Bacillus cereus group sp. BfR-BA-01355 | reverse complement strand
TGGTTTTCCGTCTTTATCCGTCAACTTTACACCGGTTAAAATGTTTGTTGTTATTTGCTTTGGACCTGAATTTGTATTCTCAACAGGGCTGCTTGCTAGCTTATGTTCTGGTTTGCCAGTAACAGTTTTAGTTGTTGGATCTTGCTCCGGATTGTCAGTAACAGGTTTAGCTACTGGATCTTGCACTTGTTTATTAGTATCCTGTTTGGTGCCATCTTCTTTAGAGT
>NZ_JAKUFY010000455.1:0-227 GCF_022663675.1 Bacillus cereus group sp. BfR-BA-01355 | reverse complement strand
TTTTGACTAGATGCTCTCCAATCACGAAAAGATGTTGGGCGTCCAGAAAAAGCTCTTTGCTTTGTAACAGATGGTTTTTCTTCAGGAGTCATTGTTTTTTCTTTAAGAGTCGCTGGTTTTTCTTTAAGCGTCACTGATTTTTCTTCAAGAATAGTCACAGCTGTTTGCATTTTTTCTAACTGTTCTTTCAACAATTGTTGTTCAATCTTTAAATCCGTAAGTAAACG
>NZ_JAKUFY010000454.1:0-227 GCF_022663675.1 Bacillus cereus group sp. BfR-BA-01355 | reverse complement strand
ATTAGAAGATAAGTTGGCGAAAGCACAGCGTGTGCTTTCTAGAAGAATGAAAGGATCTTCTCGCTGGAATAAACAACGAGTAAAGGTAGCTAGAATTCATGAATACATATCAAATACTAGAAAAGATTACTTGGACAAACTTTCAACTGAAATCATCAAAAACCACGATGTTATCGGTATAGAGGATTTGCAAGTATCGAATATGTTAAAGAATCATAAGTTAGCAA
>NZ_JAKUFY010000453.1:0-228 GCF_022663675.1 Bacillus cereus group sp. BfR-BA-01355 | reverse complement strand
CTTACCCAAGGCAACCATTTTACCCTCAACAGCAGGAACAGAGATACACAGAACAATACGAAGAACAAGAGTTACAGCAACAAGAACAACAATATGACGAAAATCCATATGTAACAACACAAAACCAAGAACAACAATATCAGCAAAATCCATATGTAACACCACAAAACCCATACACAACTCAACCGCAATACCAACAACAAATGTATCAACCAAACTACGACGCAC
>NZ_JAKUFY010000452.1:0-228 GCF_022663675.1 Bacillus cereus group sp. BfR-BA-01355 | reverse complement strand
TTGCTAGTTCTTTACTAGTTAAACCTTTTTCTTTTCTTTGTTTTTCAATTTTTTTACCAATATCTATATTTTCCATAATGAAAATCTCCTCAAGGGTTATTAAATTATATTAAAATAAATTTAATTATAATTTATTATATGGTGAGCTACAAGGATATAAGGAGGAAACAAAATGAAAGAAATAGGGGCATTACAAGCAGAATACCCATTAGTGAATAAACTTATTGC
>NZ_JAKUFY010000451.1:0-229 GCF_022663675.1 Bacillus cereus group sp. BfR-BA-01355 | reverse complement strand
CCAAAAGGAAGTAAAGATGTTTATAAAACAGAATTAAAAGAATCAAGTAAGGGACAAGAAGCACCTATTAAAAAGGGAGCTGCGCTTGGTCAAATGGTAATTACGCCAAAAGATACAAACGACCCTGGATTTTTAACTGGTAAGTCGTTGCAAGTGGATCTTGTAACAACATCTGAAGTAGAAGAAGCAAACTGGTTTACTCGTGCTATGCGCGGAATTGGTTCATTCT
>NZ_JAKUFY010000450.1:0-230 GCF_022663675.1 Bacillus cereus group sp. BfR-BA-01355 | reverse complement strand
CTCTTTTACTTCCTCTTTCGCTTCTTCAACTTCTTTTGTTGGTTCTTTCACTTCTTCTTTTGACTCTTCCACTTCTTTCGTTGGTTCTTTTACTTCTTCTTTTGACTCTTCAACTTCTTTTGTTGGTTCTTTCACTTCTTCTTTTGACTCTTCAACTTCCTTTGTTGGTTCTTTCACTTCTTCTTTTGACTCTTCCACTTCCTTTGTTGGTTCTTTCACTTCTTCTTTTG
>NZ_JAKUFY010000449.1:0-230 GCF_022663675.1 Bacillus cereus group sp. BfR-BA-01355 | reverse complement strand
ATCATATTGAAGAACAATACAAGTACCAGGAGTTAATGTTCTTAAGAATTGTAATAACTCTGGATTATTATTCACCTGTCTAATGTTTTCTTCTTTTCGGTGATGATCTCTCCGATCATCACATCTATTGAAATCACAACCTCCACCAAAACCAAAACCCATAAAATTACCCCCTTTCGTTCGTCAGTATATCTTATGCTCGTCTAGAAAGGATGGTGTGAGTATAGGAG
>NZ_JAKUFY010000448.1:0-231 GCF_022663675.1 Bacillus cereus group sp. BfR-BA-01355 | reverse complement strand
GATTTACGGCATCATTAAAGCAGGTGCAGCATATGTACCGATGGATCCGACTTATCCGAAAGATAGAATTGAATATATGCTTACGGATTGTATGCCGAAGGCCTTCCTAACGTATAAGACAGAAGTTAAGACAGAAATACCAGTTATTGATCTTGCGGATAACAGTGTTTTCATGGGAGAAACAAAAAATCCCGAGAAAATCAATCAACCAAATGATTTACTGTATTTGAT
>NZ_JAKUFY010000447.1:0-231 GCF_022663675.1 Bacillus cereus group sp. BfR-BA-01355 | reverse complement strand
GTGAAGCCAGACCCAAAACCTGAAACAAAACCAGAAGAAAAACCAGAGGTGAAGCCAGATCCAAAACCTGAAACAAAACCAGAGGAAAAACCAGAAGTGAAGCCAGACCCAAAACCAGAGGAAAAACCAGAAGTGAAGCCAGACCCAAAACCTGAAACGAAACCAGAAGAAAAACCAGAAGTGAAACCGGAAATTAAATTGCCAGTAGGGTTAAATGAAAATTTGGTAACT
>NZ_JAKUFY010000446.1:0-231 GCF_022663675.1 Bacillus cereus group sp. BfR-BA-01355 | reverse complement strand
CGCCTCTTTCTTTTACCATAACGATGGAATCCACTCTTTCACTTTATTAAACCACTCTTGCTGTTCTTTTTTCCTTTTTTGTTCTTCTTCTTGCCTTTTCTTTTCTTCTTCTTTTCTTCGCTTTTCTTCTTCAATTGTTTGCAATTGTTTTTTATAGTCCGCCTCAGATATTAACGACAATTGGAACGCTTTTTGGGCTGGGTTTGCATTTGCTTTTTTCATGATATCCCG
>NZ_JAKUFY010000445.1:0-231 GCF_022663675.1 Bacillus cereus group sp. BfR-BA-01355 | reverse complement strand
AAATCCCTCGTATTAAGGAGTATTTATCAGTCCGTTTGGAGGGGCTTATAAGGGGCTTCCAAGACCCTAGCAAGGAAGAAGAAAAAGAAAAAGAAAAAGAAAAAGAACAACAACAAGAAGAACGCGCAGGCGCGGAAGAAGTTGTTGAGGTTAATCCAATTTCTTTTTACGAGCAAAACTTCGGATTCGTTACACCTTTTATCGCAGATGGTATTTATGCTTGGATTGATG
>NZ_JAKUFY010000444.1:0-232 GCF_022663675.1 Bacillus cereus group sp. BfR-BA-01355 | reverse complement strand
GACAATGAAAAGCGGAAGCGGCTCGTTCAGATTGTGAGGGGGGATGGAGCTTCTGACGTAAAGGCGCTTTTTGCCTTGTAGGAAGAAGCGAAGCCACCGAACAATCTAGCCGCTGGAGATGGACAATGAAAAGCGGAAGCGGCTCGTTCAGATTGTGAGGGGGGATGGAGCTTCTGACGTAAAGGCGCTTTTTGCCTTGTAGGAAGAAGCGAAGCCACCGAACAATCTAGTC
>NZ_JAKUFY010000443.1:0-232 GCF_022663675.1 Bacillus cereus group sp. BfR-BA-01355 | reverse complement strand
ATGTTCAACTAAGTACCAATACCAAGCTTCATCTTTAAATTCCACAGATACACGATCATCTTTCACAACAATCTTTAGGCTATCCCTTAAATGCGTTCGCTTGTTTTTATTGGAGGCTTTGATTTTAGGTTTTAATTTACTAGCAAAATACTTGGCTGCTTCATCTAATACATCCAGTTCAACCTTTTTATTCACACGTAATAGCGTATTGATATCTTCTAAAGCTTCAGCA
>NZ_JAKUFY010000442.1:0-233 GCF_022663675.1 Bacillus cereus group sp. BfR-BA-01355 | reverse complement strand
ACCAACAATAACAAGATTTACTGCCTTTTTATCCTCCGCAGCTTTCTTTAACTTCTCTTTCACTGCATCTGGCAAATTCTTCGCATATGCTTCATTAAAAGATGACTTCGTATCTTGTTTTTTCTCTTCCTTTTTCTCTTCTTTCTTCGCTCCGCTATCTTTCACTTCAGCTTTTGTTTTCGTTACTTCACTTGTTTGTGTTTGTCCTGTTGCATTCGCAATCTTCTTATTCC
>NZ_JAKUFY010000441.1:0-233 GCF_022663675.1 Bacillus cereus group sp. BfR-BA-01355 | reverse complement strand
TTAAAAACAAGGATGTCACTTAGTTAAAAAAGTGACATCCTTGTTTGTTTTCGGTGAACCATATATATCGGTAATTGAAATTATATCAACGATTTTTCAAATATATCTATCGTAACTTGCAATATATCAACGATTTTTCAAATATATCTATCACAACTTGCAATATATCAACGATTCGACAAAGGATATCGATTTAACGACAAAGATTGACAATAACATTCCTCCCTGTCATA
>NZ_JAKUFY010000440.1:0-234 GCF_022663675.1 Bacillus cereus group sp. BfR-BA-01355 | reverse complement strand
CATTACGTGAAGCTGATGTCGGAATATCTGTTAATACTGCTACTGATATTGCGAAAGAAGCTTCCGATATTATTCTACTCGAAAAAAGTTTAACTATATTAGAAGCAGGTATTTTAGAAGGACGTACTACATTCGGAAATATTTTAAAATATATTAAGATGACAGCTAGCTCTAACTTCGGTAATGTGTTTAGCGTGTTAGTAGCAAGTGCTTTCATTCCTTTTTTACCGATGC
>NZ_JAKUFY010000439.1:0-235 GCF_022663675.1 Bacillus cereus group sp. BfR-BA-01355 | reverse complement strand
GTTTGTAACACGTGAAGCGTATAGTCAATTTTTATATAACTCTATTAATGTAATTGAAAAAATACAGAAACCAGAAGTGAAGCCAGACCCAAAACCTGAAACAAAACCAGAGGAAAAACCAGAGGTGAAGCCAGACCCAAAACCTGAAACAAAACCAGAAGAAAAACCAGAGGTGAAGCCAGATCCAAAACCTGAAACAAAACCAGAGGAAAAACCAGAAGTGAAGCCAGACCCA
>NZ_JAKUFY010000438.1:0-235 GCF_022663675.1 Bacillus cereus group sp. BfR-BA-01355 | reverse complement strand
AGTCGCGAAGTAGAGGGGCGTATTGTAAATGCTACAGTTAGACGGAACCCTTCTGGTAGATATTTTGTGTCACTATTAGTTGAAACAGAAGTACAAGAACTTCCGAAAACACATTCTTACATTAGAATAGATGTAGGACTAAAAGATTTCGCTATTTTGTCAGATGGAACACACTATGAAAATCCGAAGTTTTTCCGATCATTAGAAGATAAGTTGGCGAAAGCACAGCGTGTGC
>NZ_JAKUFY010000437.1:0-235 GCF_022663675.1 Bacillus cereus group sp. BfR-BA-01355 | reverse complement strand
TGAACGTTACTTAAATAAATCAGTAACAGAAATTAAAGCTGATGCAGGTGCTGCAAAAGCTACGAATGCTTCTGGTAAAAAAGCTGACGACAAATCTCAAAAAGAAGAGAAATCAACGAGCAGGTCAACTAGTGACAAAAAAGAAGAACCGAAGAAAGAAGAAAAATCAACAAATGGTTCTACACAATCATCTAACGATTCTTCTTCACAAGAATAAGAAAGTGAAAAAATCAGT
>NZ_JAKUFY010000436.1:0-235 GCF_022663675.1 Bacillus cereus group sp. BfR-BA-01355 | reverse complement strand
ATACGGCATTTGATATGGCATCATATTCGGTGGTTGATTGTTATCCATGATTGGCATCATATTCGGCATTTGATTGTTATCCATGATTGGCATCATATTCGGCATTTGATTGTTATCCATGATCGGCATCATATTCGGCATTTGATTATTATCCATAATTGGCATCATATTCGGTGGTTGGTTGTTATCCATAATTGGCATCATATTCGGGGGTTGGTTGTTATCCATAATTGGC
>NZ_JAKUFY010000435.1:0-237 GCF_022663675.1 Bacillus cereus group sp. BfR-BA-01355 | reverse complement strand
TTCGTCAGCCTCTTTCTTTTCTAGTTCTTTTTTCTTTTCGCTATCTTTTTGTTCTTCATTGTTAGAGGCAACTTTTGTACTAGTTGCTGTCGTTTTTTCAGAAGAAGGAGCTGAAATACCTAATAGCGCAACAAAAATGACAAATAATACGGCTGTAATAATAAATTGTTTTTTTGCTACACCTGTTTTCTTAATAACAGATAATATTGCAAGTACAAGGAAGAATATAAATAGAAT
>NZ_JAKUFY010000434.1:0-237 GCF_022663675.1 Bacillus cereus group sp. BfR-BA-01355 | reverse complement strand
GAAGAAGGAAGCTTGACAAAAGCGTTAGAAGCTTTAGTGGTTCATCATGATATGTTACGTGCTGTCTATAGAAGTGGTACGCTTGACATATTAAGTAGTAAAGAAAGTAAACTGTATGATTTTAATGTGTATGATTTTAATGGAGAACTAAATGTTGCAGAAAAAGTTGAAGCAGAATGTACTCGTATACAAAGTAGTATAGATCTAGAGAATGGCCCATTAATGAAGGTTGCTTTA
>NZ_JAKUFY010000433.1:0-238 GCF_022663675.1 Bacillus cereus group sp. BfR-BA-01355 | reverse complement strand
TTATTTTTTAAAAATAAACGTTTGTTTAAGCTGTATGTTCGGTAGAAAGAAACTCATGTAGTTCAAAGGTTAAGAAAGAAAAATAAGAAATTAATCAAACGTTTGTTTAAGCTGTATGTTCGGTAGGAAGAAACCGATGCTGCTCAAAGGTTAAGAAAGAAAAATGGAGAATTAATCAAACGTTTGTTTAAGATATATGTTTGGTGCAGAATCTAAAAAATTTATATATTTATTTTTT
>NZ_JAKUFY010000432.1:0-238 GCF_022663675.1 Bacillus cereus group sp. BfR-BA-01355 | reverse complement strand
CGTACTTTTTAGCCAGTTTTGTTAGCGCTTTATTTTTAGATAAGAAAAGAAACGAATTTCGCATTAATTGTTCCATGTAATTCACCCCTATGACTGTAATTTATCTGTTTTTTACCCCTCTTCAAAATTATATCACTGTTTAAAATTATTGGATACAAATAATTATTTAGATAATTTATAAAATACTATAAAAACATTTAAAAACCTATATTCTCGCATGCAAATATGAAGGGAATAT
>NZ_JAKUFY010000431.1:0-238 GCF_022663675.1 Bacillus cereus group sp. BfR-BA-01355 | reverse complement strand
CAGCGCACCGCGCTTTAAATCTAAGAAGAACAACGTACAATCTTATACCACAAAACAAACAAATGAAAACATTGCCGTTGTAGGGAACAAAATAAAGTTGCCGAAACTAGGACTTGTTCGATTTGCCAAAAGTCGCGAAGTAGAGGGGCGTATTGTAAATGCTACAGTTAGACGGAACCCTTCTGGTAGATATTTTGTGTCACTATTAGTTGAAACAGAAGTACAAGAACTTCCGAAA
>NZ_JAKUFY010000430.1:0-239 GCF_022663675.1 Bacillus cereus group sp. BfR-BA-01355 | reverse complement strand
ATAACAATGAAAAACGCGTATTTTATACTGAAAAAGATACGGATGGTACATATGAAATTATGGTTGAATTAAATACATATGGTTACGTTGTGAATATTGAACGTACTGCTATAAAGGATACAGAGAAAGATACAGAGAAAGATACAGAGAAAGATACAGAGAAAGATACAGAGAAAGGTAAAGAGAATCGGGTATCTACGAAACGTATTGAAGAGCCTGTAAAGGAATATGAAGAAAAA
>NZ_JAKUFY010000429.1:0-240 GCF_022663675.1 Bacillus cereus group sp. BfR-BA-01355 | reverse complement strand
CATGCATATCCGAGAGATAAGACAGTAGCTGAACTGTTCGAAGAACAGGTAGAAAAGACGCCAAATCAGATTGCCGTAACTTTTGAAGATAAGGAAATAACATACAGAGAGCTCAACCAAAAAGCAAATGTCTTAGCTTATAAATTAAGAAGTCTTGGAATTCAGCCGAATGATTACGTTGCGATTATGGCGGAACGAAGTATAGAAATGATTATCGGGATTTACGGCATCATTAAAGCA
>NZ_JAKUFY010000428.1:0-240 GCF_022663675.1 Bacillus cereus group sp. BfR-BA-01355 | reverse complement strand
CTATAGAAGTTTTAGGTTTAAAATCTACAGCTTTTTGCAATAAATTAGTTGATGCATAAGTAGCCGGTACATCTCCTGGTTTAATAGGCTCAAATACTTTTTCAAATATAACTTCTCTTCCTAATGCTTTTCCTAATGCTTTCTCTAATGTCTCAATAAATACCATTAACTTTTCAGGGTTGTTATTCCCTATATTAAACACTTTGTGTTCCACATTACCTTTAGGAGGACTACTTAAAA
>NZ_JAKUFY010000427.1:0-240 GCF_022663675.1 Bacillus cereus group sp. BfR-BA-01355 | reverse complement strand
AAAAACTAAATACAAAAGTATTTATCGAAATGGCATCAAGAAATTATAAGCAAACGCATGATGTACAACTTTTATTTGAACAAGATAAACTTGAACAAATTAAAAATGAAGAGAAAAAACCAGAAGTAGAAAAACCGGAAGCAGAAAAACCAGAAGTAGAAAAACCGGAAGCAGAAAAACCAGATGAAAATAAAAAACCAGATGCTGAAACAATTAAAGATGGTGAATACAGCATCAATT
>NZ_JAKUFY010000426.1:0-241 GCF_022663675.1 Bacillus cereus group sp. BfR-BA-01355 | reverse complement strand
GATGAATGGAACGTAATTCGTATTGTGTCCTGTAGCTGGAAGTTGTTGATTATTAGAAGAACCTTGTCCTTTTTCTGGTAAATTAGGTTTTTCTACTCCTTCACCTGGCTTTTCTGTTCCTTCACCTGGTTTTTCTGTTCCTTCACCTGGTTTTTCCGGACCTTTTTCTGTATCTTTTTTATTTGTAATTTGAAGCTTTACAACTTCAATTTTTTCATTAGAAATCGTAAATTTCATTTCC
>NZ_JAKUFY010000425.1:0-241 GCF_022663675.1 Bacillus cereus group sp. BfR-BA-01355 | reverse complement strand
TTTGTTCCCTACAACGGCAATGTTTTCATTTGTTTGTTTTGTGGTATAAGATTGTACGTTGTTCTTCTTAGATTTAAAGCGCGGTGCGCTGTTTTGTTTTTTGAAAAAGCGCGTATAAGCATCCGCAAGATTGCGAACAGACGACTGAATCGCAATACTATCCACTTCTTTTAGCCAAACAAGCTCTTTCTTCATGGCAGGTAGTTTGGCAGAGCATGTACCATAGGTCAAGCCTTTTCCT
>NZ_JAKUFY010000424.1:0-241 GCF_022663675.1 Bacillus cereus group sp. BfR-BA-01355 | reverse complement strand
GCCTGGTTGCCTTTTCGATTTTCATATATCACAACATGTGTGAAAATCCAAACTGCAACCAGACTATCATAGTAATTTTCATTACCTTAGACTCTTAGCTTTGCGACCTATCCTTTCGAACAGTGTGCCTATTTATTTTTTTTGAGACAACAAAAAGTCCAGTTGCCTCTTCGATTTTCATACACACAACTATGTGTGAAAATCCAAACTGCAACCAGACTATCATAGTAATTTTCATTAC
>NZ_JAKUFY010000423.1:0-244 GCF_022663675.1 Bacillus cereus group sp. BfR-BA-01355 | reverse complement strand
CAATAAAAAGAGGGGGCGAATAGCCTCCTCTTTTTATTATGTCACTTTTTGTCGGTAAATCGATATTTCGTGCAAAATCGTTGATATATTCTAAGTTATGATAGATATATTTGAAAAATCGTTGATATATTGCAAGTTATGATAGATATATTGAAAAAATCGTTGATATAATTTCACTCACCGAGAACAGGGCATCATTTACTGAGCGAAAGTTACGATTCACTTCGCATCATAGTCAACCTCT
>NZ_JAKUFY010000422.1:0-245 GCF_022663675.1 Bacillus cereus group sp. BfR-BA-01355 | reverse complement strand
GACATGTTTGCAGGATTAGATGATCAGGCGAAAGCAAAAGCGAAGTCGATTTTAGAGCAAAAGAAATCTGGAAAATTAACGCATGAGCAAGCAAAAGAGGAATTAACAAAGCTAGGCGTGAAAATGCCGGAGAAAGGTAAACATGGAGACATGTTTGCTAACTTAGATGATCAGGCGAAAGCAAAAGCGAAGTCGATTTTAGAGCAAAAGAAATCTGGAAAATTAACGCATGAGCAAGCAAAAGA
>NZ_JAKUFY010000421.1:0-245 GCF_022663675.1 Bacillus cereus group sp. BfR-BA-01355 | reverse complement strand
CTTTGTAGGATCGGCAAGTGGAGCAGTAGTATTAACAGCATTAATCGTATTTCTATCAAGCGTATTAGTATAATAGAAACTTTGTAACAAAAGAAAAAGAAGGGAGAATGAGGGATATGAACAGTGAACAAGTGTTTCAAGTAACAAAAACAGATTTATTAGGATCCTTAGGTGGAGCGGTAATATTAACATCATTTATTCTATTCCTTGCAAGTGTATTAGTATGATATATATAAATACAATCA
>NZ_JAKUFY010000420.1:0-246 GCF_022663675.1 Bacillus cereus group sp. BfR-BA-01355 | reverse complement strand
TGACTTGGAATAAATGGGGATTATTTACAAAATACAACGGAAGGTATTCTGCATAGGTTAAAGTTTTTTGGGTTTGTAGCAATCGTTCGATTGCCTCTAATGTAAAAATATCGCCTGCTGTTCCAACAGGTAACGTACTTAACTCTGCTTGTGTATAATCTGCACCGCTTTTCAAATGTTCATCTAGTAAAAAAGTATTGATTTCTGGTGACACAACTGGGCAATCTCCTGTAATCCGCATTACAA
>NZ_JAKUFY010000419.1:0-246 GCF_022663675.1 Bacillus cereus group sp. BfR-BA-01355 | reverse complement strand
TTTCTTTAACTCAGCTAATTTTTCATCTACTTGTTTTTTTACTTCCTTAAGTTCATTAACCTTTTGATCGATGTTCTCTTTATGTTGCTTCATTTCATTCACTTTTTCATCGACAGTTTGTTTATGTTCTTTAATCTCATTAACCTTATTATCGATATTTTGCTTATGTTCTTTTACTTCAGCAACTTTATCTTCTACTTGTTTTTTATGCTCTTTTATTTCCGCGATTTTATCTTCGGCGATTTG
>NZ_JAKUFY010000418.1:0-247 GCF_022663675.1 Bacillus cereus group sp. BfR-BA-01355 | reverse complement strand
ACGGAAAAACAGCTTATGTTCATGTTCCTTACTTAACAGGTAAAGCTCCAATTAAAGTTCAGCCAGTAGTTAAAGTTGAAAAAACAACTACAGTTCAAGATACAGCTAAAGTTCGTGAAGCAGTTAAAGCTCAAGAAGTAGCTGAAACTCAAGCAAAAGCTAAGGCCGCGGAAGCAACTAAAGCTCGCGAAGCAGCTGAAGCTCAAGCAGAAGTTAAGGCTCAAGAAGCGGCTAAAGCTCGTGAAGC
>NZ_JAKUFY010000417.1:0-247 GCF_022663675.1 Bacillus cereus group sp. BfR-BA-01355 | reverse complement strand
AAACAGCTTATTAATATGATTCAGTAGGATTAATAATTAAAATTGCACTATTTAATTGATTATTAGTTTATTTTGATAGAGACGAACGTACATGTTTATTGATTTAAAATTTTTTAATCTTACTAAACACTAAATACGTTATTCTTTCTAAACAAGCTAGATTAGAAAGAATAACGTATTCTTATAAATTTTTCGATTTAAGATGAATTATTACTATTTGTGGAGGAGTTGCCGACTTCTAGATGAA
>NZ_JAKUFY010000416.1:0-247 GCF_022663675.1 Bacillus cereus group sp. BfR-BA-01355 | reverse complement strand
AGCTGGATACATTTAAAGCGGAAGCGCCCTATAATTGGGCGCTTTTTTATTATCATATACCTCCGTCTGTATACCCTATCCAGTATCCCTCTAAATATATCAACGATTTTTCAATTATATCGAACAAAACTCAAATTATATCAACGATTTTTTTAATATATCAACGGTTCGACACAACATATCGATTTACCGACAATCTCCGACAAGGACAAACCAACTACATACCCCCTACCCGCTAATCCGCACA
>NZ_JAKUFY010000415.1:0-252 GCF_022663675.1 Bacillus cereus group sp. BfR-BA-01355 | reverse complement strand
TTCAAGATGAGGGTGTGCCATCACCCCTCCTAAGACAGACCATATAGGTTCTTAGGCTGATTGACTATTACCGCCAACCACAGTTGCGTAGCGAATATTCATCGCCCCAACAATATCACGATGTTTCTCAAACCCACATTTGCACTTGTATTTTCTGTCTTGCGCCTTGTTCTTTCCAGAACATTTCGGACATGTTTGACTTGTATAAGAAGGGTTCACATATTCGACCTTTATGCCAACTAATGTCGCTTT
>NZ_JAKUFY010000414.1:0-252 GCF_022663675.1 Bacillus cereus group sp. BfR-BA-01355 | reverse complement strand
TAGGTTCGAGGTGGAAGCATGGTGACATGTGGAGCTGACGAATACTAATAGATCGAGGACTTAACCATATAATATGAAGCAATGTTATCTAGTTTTGAAAGAATATAAAAACTTGTTGACTTTCAAAAGTAAATAAGTTAAAATGATTCTTGTCTTAAATGAATACAGTCTGGTAATGATGGCAGAGAGGTCACACCCGTTCCCATACCGAACACGGAAGTTAAGCTCTCTAGCGCCGATGGTAGTTGGGAC
>NZ_JAKUFY010000413.1:0-253 GCF_022663675.1 Bacillus cereus group sp. BfR-BA-01355 | reverse complement strand
CAAAATAGCGAAATCTTTTAGTCCTACATCTATTCCAATGTAAGAATGTGTTTTCGGAAGTTCTTGTACTTCTGTTTCAACTAATAGTGACACAAAATATCTACCAGAAGGGTTCCGTCTCACTGTAGCATTTACAATACGCCCCTCTACTTCGCGACTTTTGGCAAATCGAACAAGGCCTAGTTTCGGCAACTTTATTTTGTTCCCTACAACGGCAATGTTTTCATTTGTTTGTTTTGTGGTATAAGATTGT
>NZ_JAKUFY010000412.1:0-253 GCF_022663675.1 Bacillus cereus group sp. BfR-BA-01355 | reverse complement strand
ACAATCTTATACCACAAAACAAACAAATGAAAACATTGCCGTTGTAGGGAACAAAATAAAGTTGCCGAAACTAGGCCTTGTTCGATTTGCCAAAAGTCGCGAAGTAGAGGGACGTATTGTAAATGCTACAGTTAGACGGAATCCTTCTGGTAGATATTTTGTGTCACTATTAGTTGAAACAGAAGTACAAGAACTTCCGAAAACACATTCTTACATTGGAATAGATGTAGGACTAAAAGATTTCGCTATTTTG
>NZ_JAKUFY010000411.1:0-253 GCF_022663675.1 Bacillus cereus group sp. BfR-BA-01355 | reverse complement strand
TTTATATGGACCGACAGAAGCGACCATTTATGATTCCTATTATGAATGCAAGGGCAATGAGGTACTTGTTCCAATTGGAAAACCCATTTCGAATATTCAAATGCATATAATTAACGAGGGAAGACTCTGTGGAATAGGTGTACCTGGAGAATTATGTATAGCGGGGGATGGTCTGGCGAGAGGATATCTGAATAGACCAGAACTGACAGCTGAAAAATTTATCGACAATCCATTCGGGGAAGGAAAGTTATAT
>NZ_JAKUFY010000410.1:0-254 GCF_022663675.1 Bacillus cereus group sp. BfR-BA-01355 | reverse complement strand
TGGATGGGAAGAGGGATTGTTTTGAAATGTATAAATTGTGGGCAATCTTGCGAGGAGGAACAGTTAAATTGTGCAAGTTGTCAGCGAAACTTGGATAATGAACAAGAGGAAGGTAGCTCGTTAATAGATAAAGAACTAGAAGTATATGTAGGGAGACAATATCCGTATTACAAAAGGAAATGGGAACTTGAGAATAAGCGGATTGCTAGGTGGAGTTGGAATGGTTGGGCTGCTATTTTCAATATAGGCTGGCT
>NZ_JAKUFY010000409.1:0-255 GCF_022663675.1 Bacillus cereus group sp. BfR-BA-01355 | reverse complement strand
CACCACCAGTTCCAGAAACACCAGATCCAGAAAAGCCTGGAACACCAGATCCAGAGAAACCTGGAACACCAGATCCAGAAAAACCTGGAACACCAAATCCAGAAAAACCTGGAACACCAGATTCAGAGAAACCTGGAACACCGAATCCAGAAAAACCTGGAACACCAGATCCAGAAAAGCCTGGAACACCGGGTCCAGAAAAACCGGAAAAAGAATTACCAAAGACAGGGCAGAAAATGCCTGTGGAACCATATA
>NZ_JAKUFY010000408.1:0-256 GCF_022663675.1 Bacillus cereus group sp. BfR-BA-01355 | reverse complement strand
TGAACCGTCTTCTAATTGGTTTACTGCTACAGATACTGTGCCTAAACCGCCTGTTACTTGGCTTGAGCCATCCGCTAATTTCGTTACTCCTACTGATAATGTACCTAAACCACCTGTTACTTGGCTTGAGCCATCTGCTAATTTGGATACTCCTACTGATAATGTATCTAAACCACCTGTTACTTGGCTTGAGCCATCTGTTAATTTAGATACTCCTACTGATAATGTATCTAAGCCACCTGTTACTTGGCTTGAG
>NZ_JAKUFY010000407.1:0-257 GCF_022663675.1 Bacillus cereus group sp. BfR-BA-01355 | reverse complement strand
CAAGGTCCCAACTACCATCGGCGCTAGAGAGCTTAACTTCCGTGTTCGGTATGGGAACGGGTGTGACCTCTCTGCCATCATTACCAGACTGTATTCATTTAAGACAAGAATTATTGTAACTCATTTAACTTTTAAAGTCAACAAGTTTTTTATATTCTTTCAAAACTAGATAACATTGCTTCATATTATATGGTTAAGTCCTCGATCTATTAGTATTCGTCAGCTCCACATGTCACCATGCTTCCACCTCGAACCTA
>NZ_JAKUFY010000406.1:0-258 GCF_022663675.1 Bacillus cereus group sp. BfR-BA-01355 | reverse complement strand
TTGTATTTAATCTCGATATTTACGCTAATGTAGCTTTAATAGAAAAAACCAATCCGAATTCAATTAAAGGGCACTATGATAATAAAAAAAATATAAATAATTTAAAAAATGCTATTCAAAAAGAAATTAATAATAATTTACAAAATATGTTATATGAAATACAACAGAATAAAATTGATCCAATCGGATTATCCCAATATGCTAGAGCATTTCAATATAAAGAGTGGAAAAAAGTAAAAGGAAATTGGTTGCAAGCGT
>NZ_JAKUFY010000405.1:0-259 GCF_022663675.1 Bacillus cereus group sp. BfR-BA-01355 | reverse complement strand
AGTAATCTCTGAAAACTCTGGATGGAGCAAAATTAACTACAACGGTCAAACTGGTTATATCGGAACACGTTACCTATCTAAAACACCAGTTGGAGGCGCAGTAGATAATAAGCCTAACAATAACCAAAATAACAATAACAACAATAATAATACAGGCAATAATAGTGGCGACAGTTCTTCCGTACTTGCATATGCAAAATCAATGCAAGGTGTACCATACGTTTGGGGCGGAACTTCTGCTAACGGCGTAGACTGCAGT
>NZ_JAKUFY010000404.1:0-260 GCF_022663675.1 Bacillus cereus group sp. BfR-BA-01355 | reverse complement strand
GTACAAAAGTTGCCTCTAACAATGAAGAACAAAAAGATAGCGAAAAGAAAAAAGAACTAGAAAAGAAAGAGGCTGACGAAAAAACTCAAAAGCAAGAAGATGAGAAGCGTCAAGCCGAGGAACAAGCTCGTAAGCAAGAAGATGAAAAACGTCTAGCCGAGGAACAAGCTCGTAAGCAAGAAGATGAAAAACGTCTAGCCGAGGAACAAGCTCGTAAGCAAGAGGATGAAGAACGTCTAGCTGATGAACAGGCTCGTAAA
>NZ_JAKUFY010000403.1:0-261 GCF_022663675.1 Bacillus cereus group sp. BfR-BA-01355 | reverse complement strand
AGCAAGATTTTAAAATTCCACGTATCAAGGAGTACTTTCAAGCTCGTTTTGAGTGGCTTGTAAGGGGCTTCGATACCCCTATGAAGGAAGAAACAGAAACAGAAACAAAAACAGAAACAAAAACAGAAACAAAAGAAAAAGAAGAAACAAAAACAAAAGAAGAAGCAGCAAGCTGCTCAAGAGATAAAAAAGTTGCAGAAGAAAATCCAATAGCATTTTATGAGCAAAACTTTGGAGTTCTTAAACCATTTGTAGCTGAAG
>NZ_JAKUFY010000402.1:0-262 GCF_022663675.1 Bacillus cereus group sp. BfR-BA-01355 | reverse complement strand
CCATCGTTCTTTCTTTTCACTCTCATATTTTATGTTTTAAATTACACTTTTTTATGATGAGCAAAATAGTCCATTGTTATTATACAACATGTACCACTATAATATGTCAAGCAATTTTTATGGATTTTAACTTTTCTTCATTGACATATAGTGTCAAGTAAATTTTCTTGATTTCTTTTTTCTACGGTGTTGCATTCTCTTTTTAGTTGTGTTAAATTATAGTAGTGTTTTTAGCATCGCATAAAAGACTAACATTGAAAAA
>NZ_JAKUFY010000401.1:0-262 GCF_022663675.1 Bacillus cereus group sp. BfR-BA-01355 | reverse complement strand
TTTCGGAAGTTCTTGTACTTCTGTTTCAACTAATAGTGACACAAAATATCTACCAGAAGGGTTCCGTCTAACTGTAGCATTTACAATACGCCCCTCTACTTCGCGACTTTTAGCAAATCGAACAAGGCCTAGTTTCGGCAACTTTATTTTATTCCCTACAACGGCAATGTTTTCATTTGTTTGTTTTGTGGTATAAGATTGTACGTTGTTCTTCTTAGATTTAAAGCGCGGTGCGCTGTTTTGTTTTTTGAAAAAGCGTGTA
>NZ_JAKUFY010000400.1:0-262 GCF_022663675.1 Bacillus cereus group sp. BfR-BA-01355 | reverse complement strand
TTAGAGCAAGTCAACGCATTATATGAGGAGCTAGGAAAAGTAAAGGAAGTGTTAGATGGTACGTATGAGTTTGGTGGTAAGCCAGGTCAATATTCAAAGGAAGCATTTCAAGAACTAGAAAAAAGCTATAACACTGCTAAGCAAGCATTTGAAAATGTAGGAAGTACTGGGGAACAAATTATTCAAACATATAACGAATTAAAAACAGCTAATGTAACATTCGTACAATCAAAAGTGGCAGAAGAACAACCAAAAACACCGA
>NZ_JAKUFY010000399.1:0-263 GCF_022663675.1 Bacillus cereus group sp. BfR-BA-01355 | reverse complement strand
TTCACGCTTCTCTTTTTCTGGAAGTTTCACACCTAATTTTGTTAATTCTTCTTTTGCTTGCTCATGCGTTAATTTTCCAGATTTCTTTTGCTCTAAAATCGACTTCGCTTTCTCTTTCGCCTGTTCATCTAAGTTAGCAAACATGTCTCCATGCTTACCTTTCTCCGGCATTTTCACGCCTAACTTTGTTAATTCCTCTTTTGCTTGCTCATGCGTTAATTTTCCAGATTTCTTTTGCTCTAAAATCGACTTCGCTTTTGCTT
>NZ_JAKUFY010000398.1:0-264 GCF_022663675.1 Bacillus cereus group sp. BfR-BA-01355 | reverse complement strand
AGGCACATGCACTACTTGAAAGTGGACGTACCATCGGGAAAATCGTATTAGAGAAATTTTAATCATGATAGTGACAGATAGTATGTGAAATTATATTAACGATTTTTCGAACATATCTATCATAACGTACAATATATCAACGATTTTTCAAATATATCTATCACAAATCAAATTATATCAACAATAAAAAAAGGCTGTTCCAGATGAACAGCCTTTTCTTTATTTACTTGAAATCTCTTTATTGTTTTGAACGTCTAACGGAGC
>NZ_JAKUFY010000397.1:0-265 GCF_022663675.1 Bacillus cereus group sp. BfR-BA-01355 | reverse complement strand
CTATACAGCTGGAGCATTTGATCCTAGCCTTGTAGGACCTACCTTATCACCGATTCCACCATTTACATTACCAACAGGTCCTACGGGAGTTACTGGACCTACCGGAGATACCGGAGCTACGGGAGCAACTGGACCTACCGGAGATACTGGACCTACGGGAGCAACTGGACCTACCGGAGTAACTGGACCTACCGGAGCAACTGGACCTACGGGAGCAACTGGACCTACCGGAGTAACTGGACCTACCGGAGCAACTGGACCTACG
>NZ_JAKUFY010000396.1:0-267 GCF_022663675.1 Bacillus cereus group sp. BfR-BA-01355 | reverse complement strand
GAATATCATATATTCTGTCACTTGATTTTGTTGAGAGAATCTTTTAATCTTTGATGCAAGTTCTTTTCCTACCAAATTATATACTGACGCACCCGCAAAGCTTTGTTGTTGCGGTCTTGTATAATCCAATGGCATGTCTAAAATTGGTGCCTCGTCCTCAAACTGATTCATCCAATATGTTTTCTGCTTACTCAAATCTCTACTTCTCATCCACTGACTATAATCTTTGTATTGATGTGTTACTGGCTCCATATTTTCTTTATTATA
>NZ_JAKUFY010000395.1:0-269 GCF_022663675.1 Bacillus cereus group sp. BfR-BA-01355 | reverse complement strand
TGACTAATTATTATTTCTTTGTAACAACTTATACTCATTTTGCATACATTATCTTGAATCCTTACTTGTTAAACCATTTAATTGTTCATGACTCACAAACATCAACAATATTTGAATGGTGTACTGATTCATAAAAGAGTACCATATAATGGTGCTCTTTTTTATTTCTTTGTAACAACTTATACTCATTTTACATACATTATCTTGAATCCTTACTTGTTAAACCATTTAATTGTTCATGACTCACAAACATCAACAATATATGAATG
>NZ_JAKUFY010000394.1:0-271 GCF_022663675.1 Bacillus cereus group sp. BfR-BA-01355 | reverse complement strand
TTACATAAGTTTAGTTTTGTAAATCTATAAAGTTTGAGTTTGGAGTTTCTTGTCCCAATCAAGTTGCAAAAATGTAAGTTTAGACTTTCATGTCTTTGTACAACAATTTCTAAGTGTAAAAAGACATGAAAGTAGGAACTAATTTTATAGTGTAAAATGCTGCGTTATCAACGGAGGAAGTTCATTTAGTATCCATTTTTCTGTCCACATATCGAGACAAGAAAATGGGTACTTTTTTAAACGGAGACACCAAAGTGGATACTTTGTAAAA
>NZ_JAKUFY010000393.1:0-273 GCF_022663675.1 Bacillus cereus group sp. BfR-BA-01355 | reverse complement strand
A
Source organism: Bacillus cereus group sp. BfR-BA-01355 (assembly GCF_022663675.1). Lineage (NCBI taxonomy): Bacteria > Bacillati > Bacillota > Bacilli > Caryophanales > Bacillaceae > Bacillus > Bacillus cereus group sp. BfR-BA-01355. The sequence continues at coordinate 272 of NZ_JAKUFY010000393.1, read as the reverse complement.
AAACGGGACAAGTTATAGCAGAAAGCTTCGCCACACTTGGACCTGCTCTTTCTGAGCTAGGTGCGGCTTTTGGTGAGTTAGGTTCTACAATAGCTAGTTTGTTTAGTGAAGTAGTACAAGCTGTAGTACCGATAGCACTCGATTTATTCCGTTTGTTCGGAGAAACAATACAAGCTGTAGTACCTTTAGCATCTGATTTATTCAAACTTTTCGGTCAAGTGGTACAAGAAGTAATGCCTATGATTACTGAATTAATTCAGATGTTTGCTGAT
>NZ_JAKUFY010000392.1:0-273 GCF_022663675.1 Bacillus cereus group sp. BfR-BA-01355 | reverse complement strand
TTAAGCACAACAAAGCAGCTAGTTAATAAAACTAACTGCTTGCTGTACAAAAGAAATGCTCGCTTACAGAAGTAATTTGTAACTAAGAGTTACAAAAATAGTATGAACAGGATTGAAAAAATTATTCGGAAATGAAAGAAAACCCAACAAAAACACTATTTTATACAATAAAACAGCTAGCGTGATTAGCTAGCTGTCCTGGTAAGAAAAGAAAACGGTGCTTATCAAATGATGCTTTTGTAATTGCGAGTTACAAACATAGTATGAGCAGAA
>NZ_JAKUFY010000391.1:0-273 GCF_022663675.1 Bacillus cereus group sp. BfR-BA-01355 | reverse complement strand
AATACCCTCCACTTGCTGCACCCGTTAATGCGCCAGCTGTCAGTCCACCTAACACTCCTCCTGCAAAGCTTCCAGGGAAAAATCCGCCTCCGTGATGATGATGGTGATCATGGTGATTGTGTCCTCCATGGTGATGATGTCCGCCGTTATGATTGTGCCCACCATGATTGTGTCCTCCATGATGATGATTCCGATAATACAATCCATTATTTTCTATATAATTCATGTTTCTCCGCTCCTTTTCGATTTTTTCATTTTCATATGCATTAAGAG
>NZ_JAKUFY010000390.1:0-274 GCF_022663675.1 Bacillus cereus group sp. BfR-BA-01355 | reverse complement strand
GGTGAAACTTGTGCCACAAACCATCACGGTTAAAGTTAAATTGCTTCCAACAAAAGAACAAATCATGCTATTGGAACAAAGTAGCCACGAGTATATAAAAGTCATTAATGCCCTTGTATCTGAAATGGTTGAAGCAAAGAAAAGCACGAAGAAAAGTACAAAGGATATTGAGGCCAATATCCCAAGTGCGGTGAAAAATCAAGCAATTAAAGATGCGAAAAGTGTGTTTTCTACAAAGGTGAAAAAGAGTAAATACAAAATCGTTCCGATTCTA
>NZ_JAKUFY010000389.1:0-274 GCF_022663675.1 Bacillus cereus group sp. BfR-BA-01355 | reverse complement strand
GCAAGTGGAGCGGTAGTATTAACAGCATTAATCGTATTTCTATCAAGCGTATTAGTATAATAGAAACTTTGTAACAAAAGAAAGAGAAGGGGGAATGAAAGATATGAAAGAGCAAGTATTACAAGTAACAAAAGGTGACTTTGTAGGATCGGCAAGTGGAGCAGTAGTATTAACAGCATTAATCGTATTTCTATCAAGCGTATTAGTATAATAGAAACTTTGTAACAAAAGAAAAAGAAGGGAGAATGAAAGATATGAAAGAGCAAGTATTACA
>NZ_JAKUFY010000388.1:0-274 GCF_022663675.1 Bacillus cereus group sp. BfR-BA-01355 | reverse complement strand
AAACAAGCATGTTTCCTATTAAAATATAGAATATTATAACCCTTGTTTGATAGGGGGGATAAAAATGAATTGAAATAATGATTGCTGTAAGCATAAACATCATAACCATCGCTGTGAACATAAGCATCATAATCACCGCTGTGAGCATAAACACCATAAACATTTTTGTAAATGTTTTATTTGCTTTCATCGCAAACATTGGTAAAAAAGTTCATGATTTTTAGTTTTAAAAAAAGTGCAATAGATGTTGCACTTTTTTAAATAAATATAAAGG
>NZ_JAKUFY010000387.1:0-277 GCF_022663675.1 Bacillus cereus group sp. BfR-BA-01355 | reverse complement strand
TGTAAATTTCCGACTCCGTCAGGCTGCATGTCTTGAATATAAATTTGATAAGAACCACTCGCCTCGTAAACAGAGATTTTCCCTTTCACGAGTACCTTCATCCCATTTTCAGGTTTGAATTTAATATTACGATTATGACCCGCAAACATAACCGCTGCGATTCTTGCATTTTCATCTTTCAATGTAAAATACATGTGGCCACGGCTATGATTTTTAAAGTTGGAAATTTCACCTTTTAACCAAACAGACTGCAAATGCGGATCATATTCTATTTTTG
>NZ_JAKUFY010000386.1:0-280 GCF_022663675.1 Bacillus cereus group sp. BfR-BA-01355 | reverse complement strand
ATAAAATGCGTGAAATATTCATTTCGCTTAAACGCTGTAATGTTTGATTATATTTTAGTAATGGGCGTGCCCGCTCTGTTTGCCCTTCATATGGTGGTTCTAGTATTGGATTCGAAGAAATATGACTAATGAGAGCATCTCCACCAATTAATATTCCATCAGATTCTCTATATAAAGAAATATGAGTAGAAGCATGGCCTGGTGTTTCAAGCACTGTAAATCCAGGCAAAGAATTAATACGATCTCCTTCTCTCACAGTATGCGTTAACGATCTATTACA
>NZ_JAKUFY010000385.1:0-284 GCF_022663675.1 Bacillus cereus group sp. BfR-BA-01355 | reverse complement strand
GTAAACTTGGTAGTTAAATTTAAATATGGTTTAGAACTTTATAATTCAATTATAAGGTTCTATTTTTAATATAAAACATTGATTGTGATTCTTAAAAAATATTTAGTCTATGTTCTTTGCTAAAGCATTGTGTATAATATCTAATAATCGCATTTATTCTTTTCTAAAGGATGGTACGCTAATATGAAGAGATGTTCTAGCTGTTTCAGCTTTTAAAATGGTTTGTTTCAAGTATCTACTAGTAGAAGAATTAATGTATCACTAAAGTTATTTCTCAAAAATCC
>NZ_JAKUFY010000384.1:0-284 GCF_022663675.1 Bacillus cereus group sp. BfR-BA-01355 | reverse complement strand
GTCCCAACTACCATCGGCGCTAGAGAGCTTAACTTCCGTGTTCGGTATGGGAACGGGTGTGACCTCTCTGCCATCATTACCAGACTGTATTCATTTAAGACAAGAATCATTGTAACTCATTTAACTTTTAAAGTCAACAAGTTTTTTATATTCTTTCAAAACTAGATAACATCGCTTCATATTATATGGTTAAGTCCTCGATCTATTAGTATTCGTCAGCTCCACATGTCACCATGCTTCCACCTCGAACCTATCAACCTGATCATCTTTCAGGGATCTTACTA
>NZ_JAKUFY010000383.1:0-285 GCF_022663675.1 Bacillus cereus group sp. BfR-BA-01355 | reverse complement strand
TGTTTCGTAATCACATATGATGTGAGTCGATATATGGAAGAGACAATGCATGAACTGGGAAGACTATACAAGGATACGTTAGTTGAAATTGTTGAATATTGTTCTAGTCAACAGGAAAGTATTAAGACGGCATCTGATTATTCGACAAATGATTTAGAAACATCCGACTTGTCAATATTAAAGACGCATTTTTCTGGTATAGAAGATATATACTCTCTTACACCATTACAGGAAGGGATGTTATATCATAACGTAATGGATACAGAATCAACTAGTTACGTAGTA
>NZ_JAKUFY010000382.1:0-285 GCF_022663675.1 Bacillus cereus group sp. BfR-BA-01355 | reverse complement strand
AGGGAGTCGAACCCCCACGCCAAAGGCGCTAGATCCTAAGTCTAGTGCGTCTGCCAATTCCGCCACACCCGCATATTTCATTAAAATGGTGAGCCATGAAGGATTCGAACCTTCGACCCTCTGATTAAAAGTCAGATGCTCTACCAACTGAGCTAATGGCTCTCAAAATTAAAACTGGTGCCGACTAGAGGACTTGAACCCCCAACCTACTGATTACAAGTCAGTTGCTCTACCAATTGAGCTAAGTCGGCTAAATGGTGGAGGATGACGGGATCGAACCGCCGA
>NZ_JAKUFY010000381.1:0-290 GCF_022663675.1 Bacillus cereus group sp. BfR-BA-01355 | reverse complement strand
GGGAAGATGTCATACTTGTAAGAGTAAATCCTGTTAATTCTGTAACAGAATCAATACAAACACCGACAATTTCATAAAGAATATTACAAATTCCTCTTTTTTTTCTGTTAGGATTATGAAAAAATAAAAGTATGGTAAAATAGACAGGAAGTACCATGCTTTTTTCTGTTATTTTAATTAAAAGGAGCCGCTTTATTATGAGAGAACCATTTAAATATGTGGACGGTATACTGTATTTACAAGCGTGGAAAGAACTTGGAAACATTACTGCTGGATTTACGACAAAAGAT
>NZ_JAKUFY010000380.1:0-290 GCF_022663675.1 Bacillus cereus group sp. BfR-BA-01355 | reverse complement strand
ATGAAACAAACCTTTTCCATTCGAAAACTGTTTTGTGACATCCTGAACTGAAATCATAATTCCACCTCATTTTTTGAAATATTTAATATGTGATATTTCAAAATCATTGTACTCCTCATCTTTCATATTCGCAACAACTTTTTGAAATATTTATTAGTCCATATTTCAAAATTATTGTTTTCCATTATTTTTTCTTGTATATTTTAAGTGAGGTGATTGCATTGAACGGATTTGAAAGAGTAAAAGAAAAGAAAAAACGTGCCATTAAAGAAGCAGCATTCGTATTATTT
>NZ_JAKUFY010000379.1:0-292 GCF_022663675.1 Bacillus cereus group sp. BfR-BA-01355 | reverse complement strand
CCTGTGAAACCTGCACCTTGTTTAATGACTTCAGCTAACATTTCTGGTCCAAAAGCAATTTCTAAAGCATATATGTCTTTCCCAATTTCCTCCGTGAACAATCCTTCTTCTTTTAAGAAGGCCACAATAAATTCTTTCACATGAAAATCAAGTTGCGTTTCAACAGTCTTTTGAAGGGCAGAATAAAACGCCTCTACACGTCTTTGTTTTTCTTGCTCCGTCTTTCCTTTTGCAAATAGCAAACCAACTTTAAACTTTGTTAATTTCGTTTCTAAATATGCATTTGCCAATT
>NZ_JAKUFY010000378.1:0-292 GCF_022663675.1 Bacillus cereus group sp. BfR-BA-01355 | reverse complement strand
ACTGATTTTTTCACTTTCTTATTCTTGTGAAGAAGAATCGTTAGATGATTGTGTAGAACCATTTGTTGATTTTTCTTCTTTCTTCGGTTCTTCTTTTTTGTCACTAGTTGAACCGCTTGTTGATTTCTCTTCTTTTTGAGACTTGTCTTCTGTTTTATTTTCTGGTTTCGTGCTCGTTGACTTCTCTTCTTTTTGAGATTTGTCGTCAGCTTTTTTACCAGAAGCATTCGTAGCTTTTGCAGCACCTGCATCAGCTTTAATTTCTGTTACTGATTTATTTAAGTAACGTTCA
>NZ_JAKUFY010000377.1:0-292 GCF_022663675.1 Bacillus cereus group sp. BfR-BA-01355 | reverse complement strand
AATTGGTGCATCCTTCACTGCGCCTGGCGGAACTCCAGATGCGAAAAAAGCTGATGAAGAGGCTAAGAAAAAGGCCGATGAAGAAGCTAAGAAAAAAGCTGATGAGGAAGCCCAGAAAAAAGCTAATGAAGATAAAGTAAAACAAGCCGAAGCTAAGAAAAAAGCTGATGACGAAGCTAAGAAGAAAGCTGAAGAAGAGGCCAAGAAAAAAGCTGAAGACGAAGCTAAGAAACAACAAGAACAGCAACACCAAAATACCGGAGGAGATACACCTCAGGCAGACGGTGCTGTT
>NZ_JAKUFY010000376.1:0-293 GCF_022663675.1 Bacillus cereus group sp. BfR-BA-01355 | reverse complement strand
GAGAAAAAAAGATTCGCTTCGTATATATAATTGGTACAAAGAAAAAGGAAACACCGGTGTGTAATGGTGTTTCCTTTTTGTCATTAAATCGATATCTTTAGTCGAATCGTTGATATATTTCAAGATGTGATAGATAAATTGAAAAAATCGTTGATATATTCAAAGGTATGATAGATATATTCGAAAAATCGTTAATATAATTTCACGTACTGTCAGTGTTTTATCACTTTTTAATTAAACTAACACATCAAAAGTAGTCACGAACGACGGACGAGAGAAAATACTCTTTTGCT
>NZ_JAKUFY010000375.1:0-294 GCF_022663675.1 Bacillus cereus group sp. BfR-BA-01355 | reverse complement strand
AGTCAGAAGAAGTGGAAGTAATTACAGAAACAGAAGAGCCAGAAGAAGTGGAAGTAATTGCAGAAGCGGAAGAGTCAGAAGAAGTAGAAGTAATTGCGGAAACAGAAGAGCTAGAAGAAGTGGAAGTAATTGCAGAAACAGAAGAGCCAGAAGAAGTGGAAGTAATTGCGGAAACGGAAGAGTCAGAAGAAGTAGAAGTGATTGCAGAAATAAAAGCGCCTGTAGTAGAGACATTTGTAGCACTTGAGGAAATTCAGCAAGAAGATGAAGCGATTGAACAAAAGAGTGAATTCA
>NZ_JAKUFY010000374.1:0-297 GCF_022663675.1 Bacillus cereus group sp. BfR-BA-01355 | reverse complement strand
CTTTCCTTTCACTACATTGATTAATTGTTTCAAAGTTATCAACGATACCAGATATAACTGTTACAAGATTTTTTTCATCCTCTTTATGCTGGATTTCTTCTTTTAATTCGTACTCGTTTTCTTGTTTTCTTGCAACGATTCTCTCTTTTACTGGTATATATTTTCGCTTTCGTCCTGGTTTTTGTTTTTCAATATTTTCAAACGGTATTTCACGTTTTTTCAATTTATAATACGTATTTTGCAATTGACTTTCTGTTTTCGGAAAAAGATTTAGTTCATTTTTACTTACGTATTTTG
>NZ_JAKUFY010000373.1:0-299 GCF_022663675.1 Bacillus cereus group sp. BfR-BA-01355 | reverse complement strand
AGAAAAAAGCTAATGAAGATAAAGTAAAACAAGACGAAGCTAAGAAAAAAGCTGATGAAGAGGCTAAGAAACAACAAGAACAGCAGCAACAACAAGAACAACAACGTAAACAGCAAGAAGAAGCTCAAAAGAAAGCTGATGAGGAAGCTAGAAGAAAAGCTGAAGACGAAGCTAAGAAAAAAGCTGAAGACGAAGCTAAGAAGAAAGCTGAAGAAGAGGCCAAGAAAAAAGCTGAAGACGAAGCTAAGAAACAACAAGAACAGCAACACCAAAATACCGGAGGAGATACACCTCAGGCA
>NZ_JAKUFY010000372.1:0-300 GCF_022663675.1 Bacillus cereus group sp. BfR-BA-01355 | reverse complement strand
ATTTTTGTAATATGCACTACTAGTATTTCCTGAGGTAGGTTGTGTTTGAGTTTGCTGTGCTTTTTGCTCTTCTTGTTGCTTACGAGCTTGTTCATCAGCCTGACGTTTTTGTTCTTCTTGTTGCTTACGAGCTTGTTCATCAGCCTGACGTTTTTGTTCTTCTTGTTGCTTACGAGCTTGTTCATCAGCCTGACGTTTTTGTTCTTCTTGTTGTTTACGAGCCTGTTCATCAGCTAGACGTTCTTCATCCTCTTGCTTACGAGCTTGTTCCTCGGCTAGACGTTTTTCATCTTCTTGCTT
>NZ_JAKUFY010000371.1:0-300 GCF_022663675.1 Bacillus cereus group sp. BfR-BA-01355 | reverse complement strand
AGAATTTAATGATACGTACCATGCATATCCGAGAGATAAGACAGTAGCTGAACTGTTCGAAGAACAGGTAGAAAAGACGCCAAATCAGATTGCCGTAACTTTTGAAGATAAGGAAATAACATACAGGGAGCTCAACCAAAAAGCAAACGTCTTAGCTTATAAATTAAGAAGTCTTGGAATTCAGCCGAATGATTACGTTGCGATTATGGCGGAACGAAGTATAGAAATGATTATCGGGATTTACGGCATCATTAAAGCAGGTGCAGCATATGTACCGATGGATCCGACTTATCCGAAAGA
>NZ_JAKUFY010000370.1:0-302 GCF_022663675.1 Bacillus cereus group sp. BfR-BA-01355 | reverse complement strand
ATGACATAAACAAAATAGCTAACCAAATTTTAGAACGAACAGAGTACATAACTAATGAAGAAATGACCAAGCAATCATTAATTATTCCTTTTCTTCAAAAACTAGGTTATGACGTTTTTAATCCTTTAGAAGTTAGACCTGAGTATGTTGCAGACTTCGGAACTAAGAAGGGAGAAAAAGTCGATTATGCGGTTTTTAAAAATGGGGTTCCAATTATTTTAATCGAGGCAAAATCTGTAACAGAAAATCTCCTTAAACACGATGCGCAACTATCTAGATATTTCAATGCCTTACCTGATGTC
>NZ_JAKUFY010000369.1:0-304 GCF_022663675.1 Bacillus cereus group sp. BfR-BA-01355 | reverse complement strand
TTTGGGAAGAATACATGCGAACTTTAAATCCCGAAGAGTATCCTGTCGATTTAAGCCAAGAATGTTGGGATCATAAAATGAATTACATTCAAACTGTTCGAGAACAAGTTGAAAAAAACATACAAAAGTAAACAGAGAAGTTTCTCCTTCTCTGTTTTTTCAATACTATATGGATATTTGTAAAAAATATATTAAAATAATACGACGAATGTTTTTTATTTGTAAATTTTAATATCATATTATTCAAAAGTAAAATAATATTTGATATTATTTTATTAAATCAATTTCAACAAAATAACCAATA
>NZ_JAKUFY010000368.1:0-305 GCF_022663675.1 Bacillus cereus group sp. BfR-BA-01355 | reverse complement strand
ATTTGAACAAAACATGTTACCAATTATAGAGCAAATATTACATGATCCATATGTACAAGCGATATTAAAGGAAACGCACTCATAATTGTAAAAAAAGATATCAACGATTTTCCGAATATATCTATCATAAATCGCAATATATCAACGATTTTTCAATTATATCTATCATAACTTACGATATATCAACGGTTTGACACGAAATATCGATTTAGCTACAAAAAGAGGCTGTTCAAATATTGAACAGCCTCTCTCATATTAACGAGTTGGACCAGATACATCTTCTGATTTCAACGTATTATTTGCAC
>NZ_JAKUFY010000367.1:0-311 GCF_022663675.1 Bacillus cereus group sp. BfR-BA-01355 | reverse complement strand
TCATAATCACCTTATGTTACAATGAAATTCGGCAGAAAACGAGAAAGGATGAAACAACATGGCAAACGAAAAAGGTTTAGATAAAGGATTCGAACTTGTTGCAAAAATGCATGAAGAGTTCGGACATCCTGTGAAAAATACTCCAACAAAACTAACAGAAGAGCGTGCAAAAATTCGTGCAAGTTTTATGCAAGAAGAGCTAGAAGAATTTCTAGAAGCAACGACTGTTGAAGATCAATACGATGCACTGATTGACCTTATTTACTTTGCATTCGGAACGTTTGCCGAAATGGGCGTACGTCCTGATAAAG
>NZ_JAKUFY010000366.1:0-313 GCF_022663675.1 Bacillus cereus group sp. BfR-BA-01355 | reverse complement strand
ATTTTTCAGAGGTGAAAATATAATGGACGATTTTTTATCTTCTGCTTCAATAAATCCTAACTTAGTCGGACCTACTTTACCACCAATTCCTCCATTCACACTGCCGACTGGGACTACTGGACCGACTGGCGTTACTGGACCGACTGGTGACACTGGACCGACTGGCGTTACTGGACCGACTGGTGACACTGGGCCGACTGGTGACACTGGACCGACTGGATTTAATCGGGTTACAGTGGGGACTAATGTTACACCTCTTCCCACATTATCAACTCTAGATTTGCTTGTTCCGCTTTCACAATTAACAATTACC
>NZ_JAKUFY010000365.1:0-314 GCF_022663675.1 Bacillus cereus group sp. BfR-BA-01355 | reverse complement strand
CAGGAATAGAGAAAAAGGCTGTGCCATTTGGGACAGCCTTTTCTTATATAAGAAAGGAATTGACGTTTTTTGTCGGTAAATCGATATTCCTTGTCGAATCGTTGATATATTTTGAGTTACGATAGATATAATTAAAAAATCGTTGATATATTGTAAGTTATGATAGATATATTCGAAAAATCGTTGATATAATTTCCTGTACTATCAACATTTTGGAGGAGCATCTTTTTATTTACTTTTAAACATTATAACGTTATATTTACTTCTCCCTTTTTTTGTGTTACGCTAAGCGTGTGAAAGAGATATAAAAAATG
>NZ_JAKUFY010000364.1:0-320 GCF_022663675.1 Bacillus cereus group sp. BfR-BA-01355 | reverse complement strand
ACATGAATCATCGCAAGAGCCGCCGTGTCCGTGAGGGAAGAATTCGCATTTTTTACAGTAACATCGTTTAGTCCAGTAAAATTTCTTTTCAAAACGTACACATTTTGTAACTAAAACGCATTCTTTTCTACGTGTTACTTTCGTAACGAACGTCCATTTTTGAACGCGTACACGAGTACATTTCGTAACAAATGTCCACTTTTTAACGTGAGTACATTTTGTAACAAATGTACAATGTTTCACACGAGTACATCTTGTTCTTGGGCATTTACAATCGTCGCTACACTCAATTTTTGAAGAGCAATCGTCATCACATTCGA
>NZ_JAKUFY010000363.1:0-321 GCF_022663675.1 Bacillus cereus group sp. BfR-BA-01355 | reverse complement strand
TAATCCAAAACTCATCATTACAAGAAGTGCTCCCATATATGGTTCCACAGGCATTTTCTGCCCTGTCTTTGGTAATTCTTTTTCCGGTTTTTCTGGACCCGGTGTTCCAGGCTTTTCTGGATCTGGTGTTCCAGGTTTTTCTGGATCTGGTGTTCCAGGTTTCTCTGGATCTGGTGTTCCAGGCTTTTCTGGATCTGGTGTTTCTGGAACTGGTGGTGCTAAATGATTCAATTTGTTTAATACTTCTAATTGAACTGCATTTATCATTCCATTTGTAATTTCAAATGGAATTGGATTAGTTAATTTTTCATATCCTTTTGG
>NZ_JAKUFY010000362.1:0-324 GCF_022663675.1 Bacillus cereus group sp. BfR-BA-01355 | reverse complement strand
CATGTTTGAGATATTTTATTAAAAGTGCGGGTGAAGGGAGTCGAACCCCCACGCCAAAGGCGCTAGATCCTAAGTCTAGTGCGTCTGCCAATTCCGCCACACCCGCATATTAATATTTTAAGAAAAAATGGGGCGACTGATGGGAATCGAACCCACGAATGCCGGAGCCACAATCCGGTGCGTTAACCACTTCGCCACAACCGCCATGATTTTCTGGTGCCGACTAGAGGACTTGAACCCCCAACCTACTGATTACAAGTCAGTTGCTCTACCAATTGAGCTAAGTCGGCTAAATGGTGGAGGATGACGGGATCGAACCGCCGA
>NZ_JAKUFY010000361.1:0-325 GCF_022663675.1 Bacillus cereus group sp. BfR-BA-01355 | reverse complement strand
AACTTTAACTCTGATGGAATTGCATTAATAATTTTTTCACGAATACCTGAAGCTGTAAGAATAATAAAGATAATACCTGACATTAATGTTCCAGCAATTGCTGTTTGCCAAGGAATACCCATCGTTAACACTGCTGTATAAGCAAAGAACGCGTTAATTCCCATACCTGGCGCTAAAGCAATTGGATACTTCGCAAAAATACCCATAATTAACGAACCAATCGCTGCCGCTAATGCCGTAGCAACGAATACTGCACCTGGATCCATCCCTGTACCTGCTGGTAACCCTTTAACATTTCCAAGCGACAGCGTAGCAGGATTGACAA
>NZ_JAKUFY010000360.1:0-325 GCF_022663675.1 Bacillus cereus group sp. BfR-BA-01355 | reverse complement strand
AATCTTCGGTACTAGAGAATTTAGCGATTATTGAGGAAGTAGAATTAGAAGAGTTACCCAAAATCGGATTGCTAGATTTAGAAGAGAAATCTCCACAAAAAACTACAATAAAAGAAGAAGTAAAAGAAGAAGTAAAAGATGAAGAGATTCAGAAGAAGAGGAAAAAGAGGAAGAAAAAGAAGAAGAAGACAATAGAACTACAAGAGAAATCTCTACAAAAAACTACAATAATTGATGAAGTAAAAGATGAAGAGACTCAAAATGCAATAGAAATAGAAGAACAAAAACCGGAAAAAAATGAGGCCGTTCCAACTCAAATAGAAAA
>NZ_JAKUFY010000359.1:0-326 GCF_022663675.1 Bacillus cereus group sp. BfR-BA-01355 | reverse complement strand
CTGGATGCGTTATTAACTGGCGAATCAAACGTAGTCGCAAACTTATCAAATGCGTCCGCATTATTAAACCAATTTTTAGATCGCGTTAATTGGGTTGGCTTTTATGTAACAGAAGGAAATCAGCTTGTCCTTGGACCGTTCCAAGGAATGCCTGCTTGCGTACGCATTCCATTTGGACGAGGCGTTTGCGGCGTAGCAGCTGAAACGAAAACAACTCAGCTTGTAGCGGACGTTCACCAATTCCCAGGTCACATCGCTTGCGATAGTGCTTCTAATTCGGAAATCGTTGTACCGATTGTGAAAGAAGGAGCTGTCATTGGTGTACT
>NZ_JAKUFY010000358.1:0-327 GCF_022663675.1 Bacillus cereus group sp. BfR-BA-01355 | reverse complement strand
ATGCAAGTAAGTAGAAATAGGGAAAAGAAAGAGCAGCATGTTGCAAGTTGAGAAAAATAAGGAAAGCAAAGCGCAAAAGTGTGCAAGTTGAAAGAAATAGGTAAGAGAAAGGGCAAACTGTTGCAAGTTGAGAAAAATAAGGAAAGCAAAGCGCAAAAGTGTGCAAGTTGAAAGAAATAGGTAAGAGAAAGGGCAAACTGTTGCAGTTGAGAAAAATAAGGAAAGCAAAGCGCAAAAGGAATGTAAGTAAGTAGAAATAGGTAAGAGGAAGAGCAAACTGTTGCAAGTTGAGGAGTTAAGGAAATAAATGTAAGGAAAGAAAGAAAC
>NZ_JAKUFY010000357.1:0-330 GCF_022663675.1 Bacillus cereus group sp. BfR-BA-01355 | reverse complement strand
ATTGTTTTAATGATTACTATTGTAAGTATAATATTTGCTTTTAAAATGTCATCATTTAAGAGTAAAATAAAAGAATTTAGCATTATTTATGTAGCAGCTTTGTTACCAATTTTATTACTAGTATTATTAATGTTTATGAATAAGTGGTATGGGACACCTGTATTGCAATTAACTACTATACAAAGTTATATACTAGTTGGAATTGTCTTATTAGTATTGTTAATTGGGGAAGCGTACATACTTGGATGGATTGGAATGTTAGTTGTTATCATACCACTATTAATTATGTTTGTATTTAAAGAATTAGGAAAGCAAAACCCATATTGGGGA
>NZ_JAKUFY010000356.1:0-330 GCF_022663675.1 Bacillus cereus group sp. BfR-BA-01355 | reverse complement strand
TAAATTTTAGAATTTTGTGACAAATTACCGGTAATTGTTAGTTCTTCTATATGATGCGGAAATGATTGGATAAAAAAACGTCCCTGCATATAATTATGCAGGGACGAAGAAATCGCGGTACCACCCTAGCTTGTGAAATGAATGTATCACAAAATAAAGGGTCATATGATATGCGCTTATAAAATAAAAAACGCCCCTGCAATATATGCAGGGACGAAAAATTCGCGGTACCACCCTAAATTGTGAAACAGTGTCGTTTCACCACTCTTTAGACATAACGGTCTATAACCGTCTTTCACTACTCCTCACGTTTCGTAAAAGAAGCTCCAG
>NZ_JAKUFY010000355.1:0-331 GCF_022663675.1 Bacillus cereus group sp. BfR-BA-01355 | reverse complement strand
TCATTCAAGAAGGTAGTGAGCTACGTATAAAAGGTGAAAAACGTGATTCATCGCCAAATACTAGCGTACCGGATACAACGGAGCAACCAAAACAAGATCAACAGCAAAAAACTGAAGAAGAGAAAAAGCAAGAAGAATTAAAGAAACAAGAAGAACTGAAAAAACAAGAAGAACAAAAGAAACAAGAGGAACTTAAGAAGCAAGAAGAACAAAAGAAACTAGAAGAGCAAAAGAAACAAGAAGAAGAAAAGAAACAAAATGAACAAAATAACGGAGGAGGCCAAGGAACGACACCTCCAGCGAATAACGGAGGAGGCCAAGGAACGACACC
>NZ_JAKUFY010000354.1:0-332 GCF_022663675.1 Bacillus cereus group sp. BfR-BA-01355 | reverse complement strand
AACAGGCCCAACCGGTCCTCAAGGAATACAAGGTATCCAGGGACCGCAAGGAAGTATAGGCCCAACCGGTCCTCAAGGAATACAAGGCGTGCAAGGTCCCCAAGGTCCAACAGGTCCGACAGGGGCAACGGGTCCTCAAGGAATTCAGGGAATCCAAGGTCCGATTGGTCCAACTGGTCCCCAAGGAATTCAGGGGATACAAGGAGTGCAAGGTCCAATCGGCCCAACTGGTCCAACCGGCCCTCAAGGTCTACAAGGAATAACCGGCCAGGCGGGCCCAACCGGTCCAACAGGAGCAACCGGTCCGACTGGAGAAACGGGTCCCCAAGGTC
>NZ_JAKUFY010000353.1:0-334 GCF_022663675.1 Bacillus cereus group sp. BfR-BA-01355 | reverse complement strand
ATGGGACAAATCTATTTCCGTTAAAAATATCAATATGTATAAAAAGAGGTAAGAAACTATACTGAAAAGTGTAGTTTTTTTACTAAAAAAATATTTATAAATAAAATATATAGAATTTTTTTGCAAATCAATTCTATAATGGTTATATTTTCCATATAAAACAGTGGTTATAAAAAAACATAAATTAATTAATTTATATGTTAAATTATCTGGATTTTATGTTCAAATTCGGTACAATAAAAGAATCTATGAAAAAATTAATATATTTGGAGGAACAAAGAATGGCAAACAAATTTTTAAAAACAGCAACAGCACTAACAATTATGGGTACATC
>NZ_JAKUFY010000352.1:0-337 GCF_022663675.1 Bacillus cereus group sp. BfR-BA-01355 | reverse complement strand
TTCGACCCCGGTCGGGACCGCCATTTTAATAAGGCTCGGTAGCTCAGTCGGTAGAGCAGAGGACTGAAAATCCTCGTGTCGGCGGTTCGATTCCGTCCCGAGCCACCATTTTGAAGTCGCAAGCCGGCTTAGCTCAATTGGTAGAGCAACTGACTTGTAATCAGTAGGTTGGGGGTTCAAGTCCTCTAGCCGGCACCACTTTCAAAATGAGCCATTAGCTCAGTTGGTAGAGCATCTGACTTTTAATCAGAGGGTCGAAGGTTCGAATCCTTCATGGCTCACCATTTTCAATTTTATGCGGGTGTAGTTTAGTGGTAAAACAAGAGCCTTCCAAGCT
>NZ_JAKUFY010000351.1:0-338 GCF_022663675.1 Bacillus cereus group sp. BfR-BA-01355 | reverse complement strand
CGCCTTCCCATGTTTTAATCTTCAACCATCCACTAGTTGTCCCATCTATTACTCTAAAATTCTGCGGACTATATAATGCTCCAGCGTTTGCTTTTCCTGAACTAAATGAAGGCTCGTTATACGCATAGAATGATTTTTCTATGAACCTTTCTTCTCCATCTAGATTCAGCCATTTCTCGCCTTCCCATGTTTTAACCTTTAACCATCCATTAGGTGTCCCATCCACAACTCTAAAATTCTGCGGATTATATAATGCTCCAGCGTTTGCTTTTGCTGCATTAAACGAAGCTTCGTTATACGCATAGAATGATTTGTTTATGAATCTTTCTTCTCCATCT
>NZ_JAKUFY010000350.1:0-340 GCF_022663675.1 Bacillus cereus group sp. BfR-BA-01355 | reverse complement strand
TCTGTTGTAGTTTGTCCAGATCCGGTATTATTTCCATCTTGCTTTGGTTCATTACCATTATTACCTTCTTCTGTTGGTGGTGTTGGGTTTTCTCCATCACCTTTTGGTGGTGTTGTTGGGTTTTCTCCATCACCTTTTGGTGGTGTTGTTGGGTTTTCTCCATCACCTTTTGGTGGTATTGTTGGGTTTTCTCCATCACCTTTTGGTGGTATTGTTGGGTTTTCTCCACCAGTTTCTTTATCATCATTCTTCTTCGTTATATCAATTGCATATTTAGCAAATTCATTTTCAGATGGTCCAACATATGATATGTTCCCATCTTTCTTTATATACTTTTGTG
>NZ_JAKUFY010000349.1:0-340 GCF_022663675.1 Bacillus cereus group sp. BfR-BA-01355 | reverse complement strand
AACACCGTTTGATGCTGTATTAGGTAATTTTTCACCTTGTTTTTTTGTTTCTTTTTTCACAACTGTATTAGTATTTTTCTTTGTTTCTTTTGCAGTTGTTTGAGGCTTAGTTTGTTCTTGTGTAGTATTTGTTGTTTGGTTATTTTGTTTTGAATTCTCTTGCTTAGTGTTTTCTTGTTTAACAGGTTCTTGTTTAGTGTTTTCCTGTTTAGTATTTTCTTGTTTAGGTTGTTCTTGAGGTTTAGTAGTTTCTTTATTTTCTGTTGTAGTATTTGTGCTCTTTGGATATTTATAATCTTCACATGGAATGCCGTCTTTATCATTATCTAAACGGTGTGGA
>NZ_JAKUFY010000348.1:0-341 GCF_022663675.1 Bacillus cereus group sp. BfR-BA-01355 | reverse complement strand
TTGGATGGCTTTTGTTATGTTACGTGTGTAAAGTTATTTGAAAATAACGATAGGATAATAGGAGAGATTGTAACAATATTTGTGTAAGAGAATAAAAATTGTAGATAATTTCGATTTTCAAAAAAATCAATTTGAAAATATGTTTTTATTTTGCAACTAAATATGTTACTATATGTGTGATAAAAACAAAGAGGTCTGACAACTATACTCCACGTAATAACACTCTAATGATTTGAAAATTCAAAAAAATCAAAATTCGAAAATAACAATTGTATTAATGATTAGAGTAAAAATAAGGGGAATGGAGAAATTATGGAGAAAGACACTGCTTTGTAAGGGGC
>NZ_JAKUFY010000347.1:0-342 GCF_022663675.1 Bacillus cereus group sp. BfR-BA-01355 | reverse complement strand
ATATGATTGCCAACCACCTACAAGTGCAACATTCCAAGGTTTTCAAGGAAACAACGTAATTATTTTATCTGACTTCGATTGTTTCCCAGGATTAGCACGTATTGCAATTAATAAAATTAATGTAGTCTCTATAAATTCACCTGATTGTGATCGTTTCTGTTGCAAGCGTAAGCATTGTAAAGAACGTGATGAGCATGATCATAGAGATGATTATTAAAAATGTATGAATAGAAATACCTTTCTTTTAATTTTATAAGCCACTTTGCAGAAAAAACACCTATTAAAAAATAGGTGTTTTTTCTTTCCTAATTTCACTGAACTGAACGTAAATAACAAACCATT
>NZ_JAKUFY010000346.1:0-343 GCF_022663675.1 Bacillus cereus group sp. BfR-BA-01355 | reverse complement strand
CCTTGAGCCACTTGGGTACTTCTCTATAAATATGGCTCCGCAGGTAGGACTCGAACCTACGACCGATCGGTTAACAGCCGATAGCTCTACCACTGAGCTACTGCGGAACAATTATGGTGGGCCTAAATGGACTCGAACCATCGACCTCACGCTTATCAGGCGTGCGCTCTAACCAGCTGAGCTATAGGCCCATAATTGAAAAGCGGGTGAAGAGAATCGAACTCTCGACCAGAGCTTGGAAGGCTCTTGTTTTACCACTAAACTACACCCGCATAAAATTGAAAATGGTGAGCCATGAAGGATTCGAACCTTCGACCCTCTGATTAAAAGTCAGATGCTCTAC
>NZ_JAKUFY010000345.1:0-343 GCF_022663675.1 Bacillus cereus group sp. BfR-BA-01355 | reverse complement strand
TTTTTTATTTCCCTCGACAAAATATGACAAAAAAGTTGTAACTGTTTCTGTTATGATAGTTTCGGAAATCTTACATTTTACATAATCGGAGGAAAAGAAATGTATAAAAAATTGGGTACTATCGCTTTAACAGGTGCACTTGCTTTTAGTTTAGCTGCTTGTGGTGAAACTGAAGTTAAAGAAGTGAGTAAAAACGATGCTCCTAAACAGGCTGAAAAGAAAGATAAAAAGGAAAAAGCTGAAAGCAAGATTTATAAAATTGGAGATACGGTAGAAGTTAATGGCCTACAACTTACTTTCAGTTCAGCTAAATTCGTTGAGCCTAACGAATACGTAAAAGCTG
>NZ_JAKUFY010000344.1:0-343 GCF_022663675.1 Bacillus cereus group sp. BfR-BA-01355 | reverse complement strand
CAAAGTGTTACCTCCTATCTTAAAGAGCACTGATGCATGGTGCTCTTTTTTAGTTTCCTTATTTCTACAAAATGAAATTTTTATTTAGTTTTCTTTCATGCATACTATTTTGTGATTTGTTTATACTATAGTTGTAACTTTTTGTTACAACTCATAATATGTATGCTTAGTAGGACTCCTCAGTGCATTACAATGGAGCGGCTAGCTAGATTAGCTAGCTGCTTTGTTATGTAAAATGAAGTTTTTATTTGGTTTTCTTTTTTGCATAATATTTTCGATTCTGCTCATACTATGTTTGTAACTCGCAATTACAAAAGCATCATTTGATAAGCACCGTTTTCTT
>NZ_JAKUFY010000343.1:0-343 GCF_022663675.1 Bacillus cereus group sp. BfR-BA-01355 | reverse complement strand
ACAAGTCTATCTATTACTTTTGATGTTTCCTCGACAACATCATGCACACTGTTCATTTGAAGAATAGAGTGCTTTATCACTTCACTACCGGTATGTATTTGTTCTGTGGTTGTTACTGCTACTTCAGCAACTACTGCTGAAGATTCAGCTACTGTTTGCACACCAATTGTTATTTCTTCCATTGAGGATGAACTCTCTTGAATGCTAGTTACCTGTCCTGCTATTTTTTCTTTTACTTCAGAAATGGTCTGAACAATCTCATTTGAAATATTAGATGCTCGCTTTGTGTCTTGTAAAACCCCCTCCGTAGAAGAAATCACCTCTTGTGTTGTCACCTTAACAT
>NZ_JAKUFY010000342.1:0-344 GCF_022663675.1 Bacillus cereus group sp. BfR-BA-01355 | reverse complement strand
GCCAGCAAAGCTAGAAGTGTTAAATAAATGGAACATTGACCGTATTAGTATTAATCCGCAGTCATATCATCAAGAGACACTAAAAGCAATTGGACGTCACCATACTGTAGAAGAAACAATTGAGAAATACCATTTAGCTCGTGAAATGGGAATGAACAATATTAATATGGACTTAATTATTGGTCTTCCTGGTGAAGGGTTAGATATCTTCAAGCATACGTTAGATGAAACAGAAAAGTTAATGCCAGAATCATTAACAGTTCATACGTTATCATTTAAACGTGCTTCTGAAATGACGCAAAACAAACGTAAATATAAAGTAGCAGGTCGCGAAGAGATTACAG
>NZ_JAKUFY010000341.1:0-345 GCF_022663675.1 Bacillus cereus group sp. BfR-BA-01355 | reverse complement strand
TCCCTAATAGCCTCAACATACTGATTTAAATACGGCTGATTTACGGACGTTTCTTCCCGCTTCGGCTCATCCTCTTTCTTACCTTCAGCTCCCTTTGTCTTCGCTCTTGCAGCCGCTGCTGCTTTCGCTTTTGCTGCTGCAATTGCCTTTGCCTTTTCATCTCCCGAATCCCCATCACCTTGCGAAGCTTTCTGCTTCGCTAATGCTGCCGCTTTTGCCTTGGCTGTTGCCACCGCCTTTGCCTTTGCTTTCGCTTTTTCTTCTTCCGTTACTTCTTCTGTTCCTTCTCTTTTCTGCTTCGCTAACGCCGCCGCTTTTGCTTTTGCTGCCGCTGCTGCACGTCGT
>NZ_JAKUFY010000340.1:0-351 GCF_022663675.1 Bacillus cereus group sp. BfR-BA-01355 | reverse complement strand
ATATTTTGTGTCACTATTAGTTGAAACAGAAGTACAAGAACTTCCGAAAACACATTCTTACATTGGAATAGATGTAGGACTAAAAGATTTCGCTATTTTGTCAGATGGAACGCACTATGAAAATCCGAAGTTTTTCCGATCATTAGAAGATACGTTGGCGAAAGCACAGCGTGTTCTTTCTAGAAGAATGAAAGGATCTTCTCGCTGGAATAAACAACGAGTAAAGGTAGCTAGAATTCATGAATACATATCAAATGCTAGAAAAGATTACTTGGACAAAATTTCAACTGAAATCATCAAAAACCACGATGTTATCGGTATAGAGGATTTGCAAGTATCGAATATGTTAAA
>NZ_JAKUFY010000339.1:0-353 GCF_022663675.1 Bacillus cereus group sp. BfR-BA-01355 | reverse complement strand
GGCGGTATGCCAGATTTAAAAGACTGAATTCAGTCTTTTTTTGTTTTAGGGGTATTAATTTTTTCTTAGCTTGATGGACATGTGGTGGTACCCCACATCCATCAACTTAAAATTTTAAGGTATCCCCAAAACGAAAAAATGAGCTTTTTTATTACAAATTAGCACAAAATCTTGTTCTGGGGGTAGTTGTATTTTCTTAGCTTGATGGTGATGTGGCGGTACCCCACATCCATCAACTTAAGGATTTAGACTATTTATGAGGTAAAAACACGTTACTATTTTCTTGTTTTAACGAGAAAGGGTACCGTGGTTGTTATGAATATGTTGTAAAGTTTTTACGATGCGTTACATTC
>NZ_JAKUFY010000338.1:0-358 GCF_022663675.1 Bacillus cereus group sp. BfR-BA-01355 | reverse complement strand
CAGCGTTAGAATAGTATTAAAAAGCGTAGGCGGTTCGTTCAGAATGAGAGGGAGATGGAGCTTTTGACGTAGAGGCGATTTGTGCCTCGTAGGAAAAAGCGAAGCCACCGAACATTCTAACCGCCGGAGCTAGATTCAATAAAAAGCGTAGGTGACTTGCTCAGAAGGGAAGGGCATTGGAACTCCTGACAAAGAGGCGTTCTTTGCCTCGTAGGAAGGGGTGAAATGACCGACCCTTCTAGCCACTGGAGCTAGATTCAATAAAAAGCGGAAGCGGCTCTTTCAAAAGAGTCGCGTAAGCTAAACTAATAAAAAATTAAAAGCCAACTTCTCTTAGAAAGCTGGCTAATTAAAAGAA
>NZ_JAKUFY010000337.1:0-360 GCF_022663675.1 Bacillus cereus group sp. BfR-BA-01355 | reverse complement strand
ACAACTGACGAAGCGAAAGAAGGTCGTGATGCGTTCAAAGAAAAACGCAGTCCGGACTTCGGTCAATTCCCTCGTTTCCCGTGATCAAAAGCGAAAGCGGCTCGCTTAGAATGTGAGGGGGATGGAGCTTCTGACGTAGAGGCGTTTTTTGCCTCGTAGGAAGAAGTGAAGCCACCGAACATTCTAGCCGCTGTAGCTGGATGAAACGAAAAGCAGAAGCGGCTTGCTTAGAACAAGAGGGTGTTGGAACTCCTGACGAAGAGGCGCTTTTTGCCTCGTAGGAAGGCGTGAAACGACCGACTGTTCTAGCCGCTGCAGTTGGATAAGATCAAACCGGAAACAAAACAACTAAGAGACTTG
>NZ_JAKUFY010000336.1:0-360 GCF_022663675.1 Bacillus cereus group sp. BfR-BA-01355 | reverse complement strand
AAATTACGTTAGTTGTAAGAAGAAAAAACGGAAAAATTGAAAGGTTCGTACATCTTGGAACTGGAAACTATAATGATGCAACAGCGAAGTTATATACTGATTTTGGATATATTACATCAAGAAAAGACTTTGGGGTTGATGCAACCAATTTCTTTAATTATTTAAGTGGTTATACAACAAAGCCACATTTTCATCATTTATCTGTTGCTCCATTTGATATAAGAGAACAATTTATGGATTTAATAGATGAAGAAATCCGTTATCATAGGCAATATGGAAATGGATATATTATCGCTAAGATGAATTCATTAACAGATAAACCATTAATTAAAAAAATGTACGAAGCATCACAAGCTGGAG
>NZ_JAKUFY010000335.1:0-361 GCF_022663675.1 Bacillus cereus group sp. BfR-BA-01355 | reverse complement strand
TTTATTGCAAATAATTATGCATATATGGGGTTATTTCAACAGGCGAAGAAATATGCGGATCGCTATTTAGAATTTGCAAAAGAGAAGGAATTCGTAGAAGATACATTAGAACTTCTTGAGATTATGGAAGAAGAAGCAATGGGTGCGGAAGAGATTGAAGATGAAGATGATTTAATTGTTATGCAGGAAGAAGCGAATCGTTATATTCGTAATGGACAATTGGAAGAAGCAATTGCTACATTAGAAATTGTTACGAAAGATTATCCGGAATTTTGGTCAGGTCATAATAATTTAGCCATTGCACATTTTCAATCTGGCAATGTAGACAAGGCACTGAAGTTAACAGAAATGATTTTAGAGA
>NZ_JAKUFY010000334.1:0-363 GCF_022663675.1 Bacillus cereus group sp. BfR-BA-01355 | reverse complement strand
CAGGTGGCTCGTTTAGAACAGGAGGGGGATGGAGCTTCAGACGTAGAGGCGCTCTTTACCTCGTAGGAAGAAGCGAAGCCACCGAACATTCTAGCCACTGGAACTGGATTAGATAAAAAGTGCAGGTGGCTCGCTCAGAACAGGAGGGCGTTGGAAGCCCTGACGAAGAGGCGCTTTTTGCCTCACAGGAAGGGGTGAAACGACCGACTGTTCTAGCCACTGGAACTGGATTATAAAAAAAGTGCAAGCGGTTCGCTCAGAACGAGACGACGCTAAAGCAAAGAATGGAAGCAAACAAGGTTTATAAAAAATAAAATTGAGAGCCAGCTTCTTTCAAAAAGAGAGAAGCGGCTCATGAAAATA
>NZ_JAKUFY010000333.1:0-372 GCF_022663675.1 Bacillus cereus group sp. BfR-BA-01355 | reverse complement strand
GGTCATCATGGACACCATCATCACCAAGGTCACCACGGTCATCATGGACATCATCATCACCAAGGTCACCACGGTCATCATGGACACCATCATGACCAAGGTCACCACGGTCATCAACAACAAGTACATCACCACGGTCACCACCACATTCATCCGCAAGCTGTTCTTTATCAAACTCACCAAGGCCATCAAGGCCATCAAGGCCATCAAGGCCATCAAGGCCATCAAGGCCATCAAGGCCATCAAGGCCATCAAGGCCATCAAGGCCATCACGGCCACCAAGGCCACCAAGGCCACCAAGGTCACCACGGTCACCAAGGTCACCAAGGTCACCAAGGTCACCACGGTCACCACGGTCATCAAGGCCAACAT
>NZ_JAKUFY010000332.1:0-372 GCF_022663675.1 Bacillus cereus group sp. BfR-BA-01355 | reverse complement strand
TCTTGATATAAATGATAATAATGGTACTGTCATTTTATCAAATTATCCAAACATTGGGGTGAATTGGAGATTAACTGACAACGGCCAGGGTATTATTTATCTTCAAAACTTTAGCCAAAATAAATTTAAAAATTGGTTTCTTGATATAAACACTAATAATGGTAATATTATTTTATCAAATTGCATATCAGACACTATATATTGGAAAATCAATAGATACCCTTTTGGTCGTATAAGACTTCAAAACCTCGGTGAACATAGATTTAAAAATTGGTTTCTCAGTATAGATCGTAATAATGGTGTCGCTATTTTATCACCTCATGAAGGAAATCAAACAGACTGGCAAGAAACTCCATCTTTCTAAAAACAAAA
>NZ_JAKUFY010000331.1:0-374 GCF_022663675.1 Bacillus cereus group sp. BfR-BA-01355 | reverse complement strand
ACAGTACATATGATGGGAATTGAGGAACAGAAATATCCGTATGAGCCAAAAGTAAGTGCGTGTGAAGTGGATATGTCACATCCATTTTATCGATATGATCCAAATCAATGTATTGCTTGTGGGCAGTGTGTAGAAGTATGTCAAAACTTACAAGTGAATGAAACTATATCAATTGATTGGAGCTTAGACCGTCCACGTGTTATATGGGACAATGGTGTAAGTATAAATGACTCATCTTGTGTAAGTTGTGGGCAGTGTGTAACAGTATGTCCATGTAATGCGTTAATGGAAAAAACAATGCTGGGTGAAGCTGGATTCATGACAGGATTGAAACCGGATGTGTTAGATCCGATGATTGATTTTGTAAAGGATGT
>NZ_JAKUFY010000330.1:0-381 GCF_022663675.1 Bacillus cereus group sp. BfR-BA-01355 | reverse complement strand
TAATTTCCCCAGTGCAGCTCTAAGGTGGTAAGTTATTTTTCTGCGTTAGGAAGTTCTCAGCTTTCCTTCCTTCTCTGTATAACCGGGTAAAATAACTCGTGTCCTTTTCTTCGCTTATTATGAAATTGAATGCAAAAAAGCATATTCATCCCTAAATATAGGGACGAATATGCTTATATCCGTGGTTCCACCCAGATTCCCATCACAAAAAACATAATGGCTTCTTTTGCGATAACGTCGCATACACGGCACTAGATACTTAATTTCCCTAGTGCAGCTCTAAGGTGGTAAGTTATTTTTCTGCGTTAGGAAGTTCTCAGCTTTCCTTCCTTCTCTGTATAACCGGGTAAAATAACTCGTGTCCTTTTCTTTGCTTTTTGT
>NZ_JAKUFY010000329.1:0-381 GCF_022663675.1 Bacillus cereus group sp. BfR-BA-01355 | reverse complement strand
GAAATTCTTCCAGATGCTCACTCACAAGAAACGTCTGATTTCACAAAAAAAGTAAAAGAGAAAAAGATGGAAGAAAAGGAAAATGTAAAAAAGACTGAAAAAAATATTAATCTTGAGCAAAAGCCAGAACCAAATAAAAAGCAATTGAATGGGCAAGTTCCAACTTCAAAAGCAAAGCAAGCTCCATATAAAGGATCTGTTCGATCTGATAAAGTATTAGTGCTACTCGTTGAATTTAGTGATTATAAACATAATAATATTGATCAAACACCAGGTTATATGTATTCGAAAGACTTCAGTAGAGAACATTATCAAAAGATGTTGTTTGGTAAGGAGCCTTATACATTATTTGATGGTTCAAAAGTAAAAACATTTAAACAA
>NZ_JAKUFY010000328.1:0-383 GCF_022663675.1 Bacillus cereus group sp. BfR-BA-01355 | reverse complement strand
GCTCTGTGTGACTATTGGAATGAACGAGTTGTAATAGTGAATTACGCACTAGTTTCATACCATTCATAACTGCGGACAACATAAATAATGCAATGAAAAAGATGAAAGTAACAATAATTGATGGTACATAAAATGCATGATAACCACCGCCAGTAAATTCTAGTTCCTTCATCAGTAAATGTCCAACACCTTGCGCCAAGATTATACCGACTATCACACCTACTATAAGAGATACTATTCCTAATACAATTGTTTCAATGAACATGAGCAATGTAATTTTATGCTTTTTTGCCCCTAATACCATATACATACCAAATTCTTTTTGCCGAAGTGATAATAAAAATGAATTGGCGTATAAAATGTAAAATAATGTAATAAACCCT
>NZ_JAKUFY010000327.1:0-387 GCF_022663675.1 Bacillus cereus group sp. BfR-BA-01355 | reverse complement strand
TTTCCTCCCTCTATTGCGTGTTATCTAAACTAACTATAATATATGACATAAGATTCTTAAAACTATTATTTGAGGTGACCGAATATGAAGAGTACAATTTGGGCAGAAGATGACTATTTAAAACTAGCACCCATTAACGACGAACTAATCAAAAAAGCAGAAGAGGTACTGAACGTAAAGCTTCCAGAATCATACATAAACCTTCTAAAAGAACAAAATGGGGGAACTCTTCGTCTTGATACTCACCCTACTTCAAAGCCAAATTCTTGGGCAGACGATCACGTTAATGTATCTGGTTTATATGGTATTTCTTTTGATGAAAATGAATCTAGTATTTTAGAGAGTCGCTATTTAATTCGAGAATGGGAAATGCCTGAGAATATCGTA
>NZ_JAKUFY010000326.1:0-389 GCF_022663675.1 Bacillus cereus group sp. BfR-BA-01355 | reverse complement strand
CACCGTGCGGGTTCGACCCCCGCCCTCGGCACCATATGCGCCCGTAGCTCAATTGGATAGAGCGTTTGACTACGGATCAAGAGGTTAGGGGTTCGACTCCTCTCGGGCGCGTTTTCTTTCGGGAAGTGGCTCAGCTTGGTAGAGCACCTGGTTTGGGACCAGGGGGTCGCAGGTTCAAATCCTGTCTTCCCGATACTTGTTTGGGGCCTTAGCTCAGCTGGGAGAGCGCCTGCCTTGCACGCAGGAGGTCAGCGGTTCGATCCCGCTAGGCTCCACCATTAGTTCTTTGAAAACTGAACGAAACAAACAACGTGAAACGTCAATTTTTATTTTTAGATGCTAGACAAACTAACTTTATTGGAGAGTTTGATCCTGGCTCAGGATGAACG
>NZ_JAKUFY010000325.1:0-392 GCF_022663675.1 Bacillus cereus group sp. BfR-BA-01355 | reverse complement strand
GAAAGTGGAAAAGGCACTGAAGCAATTATTATATTACCAGCTGTACAAAATAAGGAATAAAAGTTACCGATGGAAGGTAACTTTTTATTTTATACTGCTTATTCATTTGTTTTTTCTTGTTTTGCTCGGCTAAATAAACTTTTAAATGTTTGAAAGAAACTTTGCTCTTTTGAGGCAGCAACCATTCTTTTTGTTTCTTGAATTTCTCGAATAACTTGCATAAGCTGTGCATCACGATTACTGTCCTTGTTATAAATTTGACTAACAAGTTTATTCATTTTTTCTTCCTGTTTGGATTCTCGTTTATACATATGATTCATTAATAAGTCCATCTTTTCTTTTTGTAATGCATCTGTTTGAGCGGCGTGCTCGACTAACTCTTGAAGCATTTT
>NZ_JAKUFY010000324.1:0-399 GCF_022663675.1 Bacillus cereus group sp. BfR-BA-01355 | reverse complement strand
TTCAACGATGTATGTGTAAACCATCTTCCATGCTTCAAGTGTATACCCTTTTATTTTCGCCCAAATTCCTAACATCCAATTGGATAAATCATTTAACTTTTCTTTTACTAAATTCCAAGTATCTTGTACAGGTTTTATAATATATTGTTTAAATAAACCCCATGCTGCTGATGTATATGATTTAACTGTCTCCCATTGTGAATTTAGCCAAGAAACTAAATCACTGAACTTTTCTTTTACTAAGTTCCAAGTGTCTAGAACTGGTTGAATAATATATTGCTTAAATAGTCCCCAAGCAATTTGTGCCATAGCTTTTGCAATTTCCCATTGTGTACCAAGCCAAGTGACCATTTCACCGATTTGTGTACTTACCCAGTCGTAAGCTTCCTGAATCGGTTG
>NZ_JAKUFY010000323.1:0-402 GCF_022663675.1 Bacillus cereus group sp. BfR-BA-01355 | reverse complement strand
GTGTGTAGATTTTTTTCGTTTTTACGGCTTGTTCGTGCCGTCTGTCTAATGTTCGTTAGTTGCTCTAATCGAATGACAGAAATATTATTATCCGTTGCAAAATCAACGATTTCACGACTTACTTTGTGGTCTTGGTCTTGCATCCATCTTTGTTCTTTATCATCAAGTTGACGCAGGGCATTCAGTTTCTTAGCTTCTCCTAATTTCTTGCGAACACTGCGAAACTTACGTTTCATAAATTTGTTTTGCCTACCGTTCCCGAAGAAACGAACTTTATCATCATCTGTGATAGCTACCGCAGGAACTTTGAGACCTAAGTCTACTCCTAAAATCTTTGTTCCTGTTTTTTCGTTTGTAGGAATCGTGACAGATATTTGAGCAATCCATTTAGCAGATTTCTTC
>NZ_JAKUFY010000322.1:0-412 GCF_022663675.1 Bacillus cereus group sp. BfR-BA-01355 | reverse complement strand
CTCTAAGCAAGATGACCCTTCTCAGGAGAAACAACTAAACTCTAAGCAAGATGATTCTTCTCAAGATAAACAGCAAAACTCTAAGCAAGATGATTCTTCTCAAGATAAACAGCAAAACTCTAAGCAAGATGATTCTTCTCAAGAGAAACAGCAAAACTCTAAGCAAGATGACTCTTCTCAAGATAAACAGCAAAACTCTAAGCAAGATGACCCTTCTCAGGAGAAACAACTAAACTCTAAGCAAGATGATTCTTCTCAAGATAAACAGCAAAACTCTAAGCAAGATGATTCTTCTCAAGATAAACAGCAAAACTCTAAGCAAGATGATTCTTCTCAAGAGAAACAGCAAAACTCTAAGCAAGATGACTCTTCTCAAGATAAACAGCAAAACTCTAAGCAAGATGACCCTTCT
>NZ_JAKUFY010000321.1:0-415 GCF_022663675.1 Bacillus cereus group sp. BfR-BA-01355 | reverse complement strand
TTTCACAAGCTTCATTTTCCCCATTGGATCTGGCAATTTCTTATTTCCTATTTTAATTTCTACTACTGCATCTTTTTCTATTTTTACAGTTATTTTTTCTTTTAATAATTCGTAACCTTTAGGTGCTTCTACTTCCACTAAGGTATAGTTTCCTATTGGTAAGTCTTTTGATATTACTTCTCCTTCTTCATTTGTTACTATTTCTCCAACTATTTTCCCTTTTGAATCTTCTATATGAAACTTTGCCCCTGCTAGCTTTTTATTTTTATCACTTATGTCTACTTTCACTAACTTCATTTTTCCTATTGGATCTGGCAATTTCTTATTTCCTATTTTAATTTCTACTACTGCATCTTTTTCTATTTTTACAGTTATTTTTTCTTTTAATAATTCATAGTCTTTTGGCGCTTCTATT
>NZ_JAKUFY010000320.1:0-420 GCF_022663675.1 Bacillus cereus group sp. BfR-BA-01355 | reverse complement strand
TCCAACGGGTGACCAAGGCATTCAAGGTCCACAAGGGATACAAGGAGTAACCGGCCCGACAGGTCCGCAAGGTCTACAAGGATTACAAGGCTCAATCGGCCCAACCGGTCCGACAGGTCCCCAAGGAGTGCAAGGGGCACAGGGTCCAATCGGTCCAACCGGCCCACAAGGGGTTCAAGGTATACAAGGTGAGCAAGGAGTAAGGGGAGCGACAGGTCCAACTGGTTTACAAGGTCTACAAGGCGTACAAGGTCCGAGTGGCCCAACTGGCCCACAAGGAGTGCAAGGCGTACAAGGTCCGAGTGGCATAACAGGCCCAACCGGTCCTCAAGGAATACAAGGTATCCAGGGACCGCAAGGAAGTATAGGCCCAACCGGTCCTCAAGGAATACAAGGCGTGCAAGGTCCCCAAGGTCCAAC
>NZ_JAKUFY010000319.1:0-425 GCF_022663675.1 Bacillus cereus group sp. BfR-BA-01355 | reverse complement strand
GGTGAATCAAGATAATATTGATATATCTATGCAACAAAAAAACCTTACGTATAAAACGTAAGGTTTTTATATAGCCCCACATATGCCGTTCTCTCTAGATGTCCATAAACCTGCTCTCACAGGTGGATGCTCTCACAAATGTTTGTAACTTCCTTCTTAAAAAGATGGCATGTTAGCTACATTTAAATATTGAACTTCCATATTAAACTTATTGGTTTAAGACATGCATAAGCTACGTACACCGTAGGAATTTTATATAAGGTTAGTTGAAATAAGACCCCCGCACGTGCCGCTCCTCGTAAATGTCCAAAAACCCGCTACTCGCAGGTGGATGCCCTCACAGTTACCGTACATCTTCCTCCACAAGGAAGGCTTGATGATGGTCGCTAAATATTGAGCTTCCGTATAACTAACATCGGTTTTAG
>NZ_JAKUFY010000318.1:0-426 GCF_022663675.1 Bacillus cereus group sp. BfR-BA-01355 | reverse complement strand
ATACTTCCATCTGTAGAAAGAACTTCACCAATTCTAGTGATTGTAATAAATACAATGACCATTAACCAGTAGAGCGCTATAGAGTACACATACTTACCAAAACTCGCTAACACTTCTTTCGCTTGTCTCATGCAATAATAGAATGTTCCTATTAAAATAATATGAGCAACAAAGCCTGCCGAAATAAATTGATCAAACGGACTAAAAATCGTTTGTATCATTCCAATCGCGTAAATCGTTGCACTAACATACAATTTTATCTGTTGTTTTCCTTTAATAGAAGTAACCATTCCAAGGAAACCTTGTAATAATAGTACGATCGCTGCATTCACTAAACTATACTCGTATAAAATCGCTAAACTAAATGCTCCCATTGTGAAACCAAATAAGAGATTTGTAAATGTAGAATGTCTATTCTTCCTATAC
>NZ_JAKUFY010000317.1:0-428 GCF_022663675.1 Bacillus cereus group sp. BfR-BA-01355 | reverse complement strand
AATCTTTCTTCTCCATCTGGATTGATCCACTTATAACCTTCATAAGTACCTACCTTCATCCAGCCATTTTCTTTTTTTTCTACTACTCCCCAATTTTGTGGGTTAAATGGTGCTCCATAATTTGCTTTCTTTGCATTAAATGAAGGCTCATTATATGCATAAATCGTTTTGTTGACGGTAATTTGTTCAGCCGCAGGATTCATCCATTTCTCGCCTTCCCACGTCTTAAATTTTAGCCAACCATCTGTTGTTCCATCTACTATTCTAAATGTTTGTCGCCCGTACTTCGCTCCAGCATTCGCAACCTTTGATGAGAGAGAAGGTTCATCATATGCATAGAAATCTCCCATGACACGTTCTTCCCCATTTAAGTTAATCCAAACTGGACCTTCCCATGTTTCAATCTTCCACCAGCCATTATCTCTTTT
>NZ_JAKUFY010000316.1:0-432 GCF_022663675.1 Bacillus cereus group sp. BfR-BA-01355 | reverse complement strand
TGGTGGTGCTAAATGATTCAATTTGTTTAATACTTCTAATTGAACTGCATTTATCATTCCATTTGTAATTTCAAATGGAATTGGATTAGTTAATTTTTCATATCCTTTTGGTGCTTCTACTTCTACTAGTGTGTAGTTACCTACAGATAAATCTGCGATTTTTGCCTTTCCATCTTTATCTGTTGTTACTTTCACTACTACTTTGCCCGCTTCATCATGAACTTCAAACACAGCTCCTGATAAGACTTCCTTGCTTTCAGCAGCCATTTTTGTAATCTCCACTGAACCTTTGTCTAACTGTTCATTCTCTACTTTCAATGATAAGACTTTCGTCATACCTTTTTTAATTTCGAATGATACTGGTTCCGTTAACTTCTTATAACCTGGTAAGCTCTTCGTCTCTACTAATTTGTATTTTCCTACTGATAGATC
>NZ_JAKUFY010000315.1:0-433 GCF_022663675.1 Bacillus cereus group sp. BfR-BA-01355 | reverse complement strand
AACTTGGTTACAACAGAAGTATCCATTGAATGAAGATGATGTCATATTACAGAAAACTACGTATATTTTTGATGTATCACTAAGTGAGATATTTTGGTGGAGTATGGTAGGGGCAAGAGTTGTAATGCTAAAGCCTGATGCAGAAAGAGACCCGATGTTAATAGCGGATATCATAGATGAAAAACAAGTAACAATGGTAAGTTTTGTTCCAACAATGCTTTCAATGTTTATGACAAGTATAAAGGGAAGAGATGAATATGTTCAAAAAATCAAATCTTTGAAATATATACTAGTAGCAGGTGAAGCTTTAAATAAAGAACTTGCAAATGAATGTTATAGCCTCATTAGTGAAAGGGGAACAAGGTTAATTAATTTATATGGACCGACAGAAGCGACCATTTATGATTCCTATTATGAATGCAAGGGCAATGAG
>NZ_JAKUFY010000314.1:0-435 GCF_022663675.1 Bacillus cereus group sp. BfR-BA-01355 | reverse complement strand
AATTCACGCCAACATTTTTTCCTTTGCATCATTTCACCATCTCATCATCTTTTTACTTTTATTATAAATAATACGACTGATATTTTTCTACAAAATTCTGAATTATTAAATTATAATATTAGAAATTTCAAAATAACAATACTGATCAAATTAAACAAGCAAAAAAGATACTCTCAAAATAGTCTATCCACTATTTTTGAGAGTATCTTTTTATAATCCCACATATACAATACACATTTGAGCAGCTACATATGTAAACCAAATCCAAAGTGGCTCATACTTCAATTTGCGCCCTCCGATATCTGTCACGCCAATAATAAAATCAGAAATCACAAACAGTAAACCACCAAACGCTGGTATCCACCATATTCCTGTATTTTCATAATATAAGGCGAATGCAAAGCACGCCATTCCCCCAACCCACAATCCATAAAT
>NZ_JAKUFY010000313.1:0-436 GCF_022663675.1 Bacillus cereus group sp. BfR-BA-01355 | reverse complement strand
GGTGAGCGATCTACAACAACAGCGATTCGCCCATTCAAAATATGATGTGCCGTTGTGTCAGGACGTTCAGTGATAGACAATTGTGGGAAGAGAGTATAGGAATTATCTTCAACAAATCCTTCTAATTCACCGGTAGTAAGAATAGCATCTACTTTGATTGATTCGATGCGGTATGCCATATCTTGTACAACATCTTCGTTTGCAACATCTGCAAGATAAAGTAAAAAAACTTTAGAGGTTGCTCGTTCGCCAACAGTGAATTCCTTCACTTTTAATTCGCGATTTGGAATATAGCGACGAATAAGTGCGATACTATCACTTGCCACTTCATTAAATCCTTCGTGTGAGCTTTTTATGGAAGTCTCTGTTGTAGGTTCTTCAATACTCCTTTTTGGCGCCGCTTGTGTATCTAGTTCTAAAGCCGATAATTGACCGT
>NZ_JAKUFY010000312.1:0-444 GCF_022663675.1 Bacillus cereus group sp. BfR-BA-01355 | reverse complement strand
AAAGGACCAAAAGAGCTCAGTGAATTAGAACAGCTACGTTTAGAAAATAAACATCTAAAAACAAAATTACTTGTATGGGGAAAGTATCTGGAAATCGAAAGGGGCTGAAACCAGAAACTGTAGTTACTTTATGGAGAAATGTACAAACAAAAATAACGGTAAAAGACTTGTGTAACGTATTAGAATTACCCCGTTCTACATTTTATCGTTGGTTACAACGAACGGAAGATCTGAAAGATGATATAGAAGAAAAAGTAAAGGACGTCTGTCTTAGGCATAAATTCCGGTATGGATATCGAAGAGTGACCGCTACTCTTCGAAAAATGGGACTGTGTGTCAATCATAAAAAAGTATTACGAATCATGAGACAAAATCATATTCTTTCAAAAGTGCGTCGAAAGAAAAAGAAATATATCAATGGTGCGGAACCAATGGTAGCCCCTC
>NZ_JAKUFY010000311.1:0-447 GCF_022663675.1 Bacillus cereus group sp. BfR-BA-01355 | reverse complement strand
AAAGATCAGAATCTACCGATGCACAAATGGATCGTATAAAAATTAGTTTAGAAAAAGAGTTTAGTCAAAAGCTGAATGAAATAGCTTTAGCTAATAATGTTACGATAAATACGGTGATGGAAGCAGCTTGGGGGATAGTTTTACAAACGTATAATCATACGGATGATGTAGTCTTTGGGAAGGTTGTATCAGGAAGAGATGCGAAAATAAAAGGAATTGAAGAAATTGTAGGTCTATTTGTAAATACAATACCAGTTCGAGTAAAACGAGAAGCAGATATGACAGTTGTGGAATTATTAAGAAGTCTCCAAAAACAAGGAACAGAGGGAAGTAGTTATGGTTATTGTTCGTTAGCGGAAGTTCAAAGCCAATCACAATTGGGTTCTAATTTGATAAAAACATTGTTCGTATTTGAAAACTATTATATCGATAAAGAACGATTACAAA
>NZ_JAKUFY010000310.1:0-450 GCF_022663675.1 Bacillus cereus group sp. BfR-BA-01355 | reverse complement strand
TTGTGGCTCTGCTACTACTTGCTGCACTGATTGCTCTTCTACTTGTGATTCTACTACCACCTGCTGCATTGGTTGTTCTTCCACTTGTGATTCTACTACCACCTGCTGCATTGGTTGTTCTTCCACTTGTGGTTCTGCTACTACTTGTTGCACTGGTCTATTCTCTACTCGTACATTAACAGAATGCTGCATTGCATTTGCCCTAGCTGCATGTCTTTCCATTAATCGTGTTCTATCTTGTTTCAACATAACAACATTAAATGGTACATGACGCTTTTTCTCACGTTCTGGTTCTTCTTTTTTTACAACTGGTTGTTCTTCTGCGACCGGCGCTTCTTCTACAACTGGTTGTTCTTCTGCGACTGGCGCTTCTTCTACAACTCGTTGTTCTTCTGCGACTGGTGTTTCTTCTACAACTCGTTGTTCTTCTGCGACTGGCGCTTCTTCTAC
>NZ_JAKUFY010000309.1:0-464 GCF_022663675.1 Bacillus cereus group sp. BfR-BA-01355 | reverse complement strand
GTAATTTTACTGTTACAAAAGACGGAAAAGTCACGATGACATTCAACGATTATGTTGAAGAGCATCCAGATGTTGCTGGTAACCTACAATTAAAGACAGAATTTAATAAAGCTGAAATTAAAGGTACAACAACACAAGAAATTCCTTTCCCAATTAAAGATAAGGATGTTTCTATTACAGTTGACTTTAAGCCTAATGTACAAACAGCTACGAATAAAAAAGGGGTACCTGATAGACCAATTAATACAAATGAAATTAATTGGAAAGTAGAGATGAACAAAACGAAAGAAACCCTTAAAAATGCTGTTTTTAAAGATAACATCCCACAGGGTACAAGCTTAAATAAAGATTCGATTAAAGTTTATTATTTAGAAGTTGATGTTAATGGAAATGTAATGCGTGGTGCAGAAGCTGAGCCAACAGATTACAATATTATTTCATCAGATGGCTCAAAATTGGAGATT
>NZ_JAKUFY010000308.1:0-466 GCF_022663675.1 Bacillus cereus group sp. BfR-BA-01355 | reverse complement strand
TCGATGGGTCAAAAGGTTAATCCAATTGGTCTTCGTGTCGGTGTTATCCGTGACTGGGAATCTCGTTGGTTCGCTGAGAAAGATTACGCTACATTATTACATGAAGACATCAAAATCCGTGAGTACATTAATGTACGCTTAAAAGATTCTGCTGTTGCTAAAGTAGAAATCGAACGTGCAGCAAATCGTGTAAATGTTACAATTCACACTGCAAAACCTGGTATGGTAATTGGTAAAGGTGGTACTGAAGTTGAAGCACTTCGTAAAGCTCTTAACCAATTAACAGGCAAGCGTGTACACATCAACATTTTAGAAGTTAAGAGAGCTGATCTTAACGCTAAATTAGTAGGCGAAAACATCGCTCGTCAATTAGAAAACCGTGTATCATTCCGTCGTGCACAAAAGCAAGTTATTCAACGTGCTATGCGTGCAGGTGCTAAAGGTATTAAAACACAGGTTTCTGGTC
>NZ_JAKUFY010000307.1:0-480 GCF_022663675.1 Bacillus cereus group sp. BfR-BA-01355 | reverse complement strand
TGTTTGTGTATGGAATAACCAAAACTATTCATTTGACTTCACACACATTTCAATTCCGTTTATGGTAAACGGAAAGTCAACTCGTTTAAAGGTTCGCGCTTTATTAATCGACAAATATAATCGCAATTTCGAATTGTTGAAGCACAAGTTAGGTACACTTCGTATCACGAAGAAATCTGCTAAATGGATTGCTCAAATATCTGTCACGATTCCTACAAACGAAAAAACGGGAACAAAGATTTTAGGAGTAGACTTAGGTCTCAAAGTTCCTGCGGTAGCTATCACAGATGATGATAAAGTTCGTTTCTTCGGGAACGGTAGGCAAAATAAATTTATGAAACGTAAGTTTCGCAGTGTTCGCAAGAAATTAGGAGAAGCTAAGAAACTGAATGCCCTTCGTCAACTTGATGATAAAGAACAAAGATGGATGCAAGACCAAGACCACAAAGTAAGTCGTGGAATCGTTGATTTTGCAACGGA
>NZ_JAKUFY010000306.1:0-488 GCF_022663675.1 Bacillus cereus group sp. BfR-BA-01355 | reverse complement strand
ATATAGAAGAATTAAAAGCAATAAAAGAAAAAATACAGGTGCAAAAATGGTCTTACGATCAAGTTCGAGCATGGCGAAACGGAGAACTTGATTCGTTTGTTTCAAAAGAAGAAAAATCAGAATTAGAAAAGAAATTGAATGAAGTATTAGAAAATCAGCAGTTACAAAATCAATTCAATAAAGCACTTGTTCAAAAATTACAAGAAATTAAGAATGAATTGGTTACGACAAAAGAGCATTTAGCAAGTACGGAGAAAAAGTTAACTGAAGTAGAATGTAAAAACAGTGAATTAGAAGTTTTTATAGAGAAGAAGCTAGAGAAGCGAGATCAGTTATTGTTTAATAACATTAGAGATATGCAGAAGCAAAATCAGAAACAAAAACGGAAAGGTTTTTTCGGTTTGTTTAAAAATTAATGGAATGAATTTTATATATATTTTACCTATTGACTGAATATTATTCTGAGAGGATGTTAACTGCTATTTTAA
>NZ_JAKUFY010000305.1:0-493 GCF_022663675.1 Bacillus cereus group sp. BfR-BA-01355 | reverse complement strand
ATGGTTATTGTTCGTTAGCGGAAGTTCAAAGCCAATCACAATTGGGTTCTAATTTGATAAAAACATTGTTCGTATTTGAAAACTATTATATCGATAAAGAACGATTACAAAGTGGTGAAAATGGACTACAGATAGAAATGGAATCGGCAAGAGAACAAACGAATTATGCATTGAGTATCACTGCACACTTTGATGGTGAAAAATTGTCGTATGAGATTATGTATAATCCGAATGAGTATGAGAAAGAGGAAGCCCAAAGTATTCTTGAAAGGCTAAAAACAGTATTACAAGATATGTCTTTAAATCCGCAGAAAAAACTTATAGAAATAGAGACCACGACAAAAGAAGAAAAGGCAATTATCATAGGGGGATTTAATGATACGTATCATGCATATCCGAGAGATAAGACAGTAGCTGAACTGTTCGAAGAACAGGTAGAAAAGACGCCAAATCAGATTGCCGTAACTTTTGAAGATAAGGAAATAACATACAG
>NZ_JAKUFY010000304.1:0-496 GCF_022663675.1 Bacillus cereus group sp. BfR-BA-01355 | reverse complement strand
ATCGTCTGTTACTGTTAATTTCGCTGTATACGCTCCTTCTTTTGTATATACGTGAGTTGGATTTTGCTCATTACTTACAGTACCGTCTCCAAACTCCCATTTATATGAAGTAATTTTCCCGTCTTCATCTTTTGATGCGTCGCTTTTAAATGAAATTGCTTCATTCACATTTCCACTATACGGACCGTTTATAACCGCAACTGGCGCTTTATTCTCTGCACCTTCTTCTGTATTAATACCGTGGAACACAACATCATATTCAAATTGTCCTGATGCATTCACGCGATAATTTACGAAGTATGCTGTTACCGTTTTATAGCCTGTCCATTCTTTTGCGCTTAAACGTTTTAACGTATCATTAACGTTTTGTGTAATTATTTTCCAATCTTCATATTCTCCTTTTGCTGCAGTTCCTGTATATGTTCCTTGTAGTGTGAATGTATTAAAGAACTTTGATTTATTTTTCTTCACTGATACATTTTTCAATTTTGCTTCC
>NZ_JAKUFY010000303.1:0-496 GCF_022663675.1 Bacillus cereus group sp. BfR-BA-01355 | reverse complement strand
CCTTCATCGACTCCTAGTGTCAAGGCATCCACCGTGCGCCCTTTCTAACTTAACCAAACTAAAAATTAAAAAATATGAGCTACACTGTTATCTAGTTTTCAAAGAACATACCATTTGCTATTTAAAATAGCTTTTTGGTGGAGCCTAGCGGGATCGAACCGCTGACCTCCTGCGTGCAAGGCAGGCGCTCTCCCAGCTGAGCTAAGGCCCCAAAATGTATGGTGGGCCTAAATGGACTCGAACCATCGACCTCACGCTTATCAGGCGTGCGCTCTAACCAGCTGAGCTATAGGCCCATACAAATTGCAGGATTTATTTATATCATATCCTCATTTAAGAGTCAATATTGAATTGAACTCTCAAAACTAAACGAAAACGAAACACGGAAACTTATATTGATAAGCAGCGCTTATCAATTCTCCATAGAAAGGAGGTGATCCAGCCGCACCTTCCGATACGGCTACCTTGTTACGACTTCACCCCAATCATCTGTCCC
>NZ_JAKUFY010000302.1:0-499 GCF_022663675.1 Bacillus cereus group sp. BfR-BA-01355 | reverse complement strand
CGGGCTCATTTTTAATTTTGCCTTAATCCGTTTCGTATTATAATAATCTATATATTTTTCTAATTCTATTTTAAAGTGCTCTACATTTTCAAATTCTTTTATGTAGAGGAACTCCGACTTCATAATCCCAAAGAAATTTTCTATTACTGCGTTGTCGTAACAGTTGCCTTTTCGAGACATACTCTGGACGATAGCTCTTGATTCAAGAGTACGGACGTACTGTCTCATTTGATAATGCCATCCTTGATCCGAATGCATCAGTAGCTGGTGCGTTTCAGGTAAACGTTCCAATGCTTTCTCTAACATGTCTGAAACAAGCGAATACGTCGGTCTAGAACCAATTGTATAGGTAATAATTTCACCATTATACAAATCTAATACAGGTGATACATACAGTTTTTCTCCAAACAATTTAAACTCTGTGATGTCTGTTACCCACTTTTGATTCGGTGCATCTGTATGAAAATTACGCTCTAAAATATTAGGTGCAATTCTACCG
>NZ_JAKUFY010000301.1:0-501 GCF_022663675.1 Bacillus cereus group sp. BfR-BA-01355 | reverse complement strand
GATAAAGAAAATAAAGATGCTTTAGCTGATGCAGTATTTGAGATTCAAGATGCAGCAGGACAAGTAGTCGCTAAAATAACGACAGATAAAAAAGGACAAGCACAAGTCACTAATTTATCAGTTGGCACATACAAGTTAGTAGAAGTAAAAGCACCAAAAGGATATAAACAATTAGTAGATCCAATTACTTTCCAAATTGAAAAAGGTATGACAAAATCTCTTGCTTTAACAGTAGAAAATGAAATGTTAGACAAGGGAAATGTAGAAGTAACAAAAGTAGATAAAGATAGCCAAAAAGCATTAGAAGGCGTAGTCTTCGAAGTACAAGATGAGCAAGGCAAAATAGTAACTGAAATAACGACAGATGAAGAAGGAAAAGCAAACGTTTCAGATCTATCAGTAGGAAAATACAAATTAGTAGAGACGAAGAGCTTACCAGGTTATAAGAAGTTAACGGAACCAGTATCATTCGAAATTAAAAAAGGTATGACGAAAGTCTTA
>NZ_JAKUFY010000300.1:0-505 GCF_022663675.1 Bacillus cereus group sp. BfR-BA-01355 | reverse complement strand
CTGATACAATGCGAACATGATGAATGATTATAGAAGAACCAAAACAACCGTGTCATTAATTAACTATCATTTTGTGTTTTGCCCGCGATACAGAAGAAAGATTTTTCTTAATACAAAATTAGAAGAACGTTTCAAGGAGTTGGTTCAAGAAATATGCGGAGAATTGGATATTTCTATTGTTGCAATGGAATGCGACAAAGACCTCGTTCACTTGTTCTTAAATACACCACCAACACTTAGTCCTGCTGATACAATGGCAAAAATTAAAGGAGTGACATCAAAACGTTTGAGAGAAGAGTTTCCACATCTTCAGCACTTGCCGAGCCTATGGACGCGTTCTTATTTTGTTTCTACTGCTGGAAGTGTATCAAGTGAGACAATAAAACATTATGTGGAAAATCAAAAAACGAGGGGGTGAAACTTGTGCCACAAACCATCACGGTTAAAGTTAAATTGCTTCCAACAAAAGAACAAATCATGCTATTGGAACAAAGTAGCCACGAGT
>NZ_JAKUFY010000299.1:0-510 GCF_022663675.1 Bacillus cereus group sp. BfR-BA-01355 | reverse complement strand
ATATCTTCTATACCAGAAAAATGCGTCTTTAATATTGACAAGTCGGATGTTTCTAAATCATTTGTCGAATAATCAGATGCCGTCTTAATACTTTCCTGTTGACTAGAACAACATTCAACAATTTCAACTAACGTATCCTTGTATAGTCTTCCCAGTTCATGCATTGTCTCTTCCATATATCGACTCGCATCATATGTGATTACGAAACATAACTTATCCTGTTTGATACTTCCATTGAAATTAATACTTCCTGGCATTCTGTTTTCTTTTGCATTACTTAGCTGTATAGAGTGAGTTATATAACCCAAAAACTCCTCACTTATTAAACTACCATCTATCTCTCCTAAATAATTAAAATATATATCAACATTTAGATTAAGATTTTCTTCCATTAACAGTCCATATCCAATTCCATAATTCGGAACATTCCTAAGCATTTCTTTCGTTACTATAATACTCTCCGAGATTTCCTCTTTACCCTCTATAATTACAGGGTACATACTCGTAAAC
>NZ_JAKUFY010000298.1:0-518 GCF_022663675.1 Bacillus cereus group sp. BfR-BA-01355 | reverse complement strand
AATTCTCCAGGCACACCGATTCCACAAAGTTTCATCTGATTCAATATATATATACGAGTGTTAGAAACTGGTTTCCCTATTGGAATAAGGTTAGAGAATTCATCTTTGGCATTGTATTCCCAATGTGTTGCTAAAACTGTATTTTCTGTAGGACCATATGCATTTATATATCTACAATTTTCATCTATTTTTTTTATAATTTCTGTATTTGAAGCCGAACCACCTGTAGTTAAAATTCTTAATCCTTCTGGCTTCGCTTGTATATAGTACTGTGGTGGTAATAACGTTATTGTTATTTCATTATCTACTACAAATTTATTGAATTTATCAATGTCTGATATTTCTTCTTTGGAAACAATTTTAAGTGTTGCCCCCGTCAATAAAGATATGGTCATTTCCCATACCGATGCATCAAATATATAATTTGCGAATTGGAGAATATGATCCTTTTCTGTAATTTGATAGAGTTCCGTTAGGTACTCTTTCATCGTGATAACACCTTTGTTTTCAATCATAAC
>NZ_JAKUFY010000297.1:0-544 GCF_022663675.1 Bacillus cereus group sp. BfR-BA-01355 | reverse complement strand
CCAGCAACTAAACCTGTTACCGATAATCCGGAACAGAACCCAGCAACTAAACCTGTTACCGATAATCTGGAACAAAACCCAGCAACTAAACCTGTTACCGATAATCCGGAACAAAACCCAGCAGCTAAAATTGCTACTGGCAATCCAGAACATAAGCTAGCAAGCAGCCCTGTTGAGAATACAAATTCAGGTCCAAAGCAAATAACAACAAACATTTTAACCGGTGTAAAGTTGACGGATAAAGACGGAAAACCATTTACAGAGGATAACCGTCCAAGCACAGATTCCCCTGCCAATATTGAGTTTACATGGGAGCTTTTAAAATCAATGAATGTGAAAAGCGGAGATTACTATATTTTTGATCTTCCTAAACATTTTAAGATTTACAATACAATTAACAGTCCTTTATATGATAGTGAAAACAATCAAATTGGTAATTTTACTGTTACAAAAGACGGAAAAGTCACGATGACATTCAACGATTATGTTGAAGAGCATCCAGATGTTGCTGGTAACCTACAATTAAAGACAGAATTTAATAAAG
>NZ_JAKUFY010000296.1:0-548 GCF_022663675.1 Bacillus cereus group sp. BfR-BA-01355 | reverse complement strand
ATTCCCAATGTAGAGGTATATGTATTAAATGAAGCTAAAAAACTTGTCCCTATTGGGACAGTAGGTGAACTTTATATAGGAGGTATCGCATTAGCACGAGGATATTTGAATCAACCTGAATTAACAAAGGCCTCATTTATCCCACACCCATTCAAGAATAGCTCTAATGATAGATTATATCGGACTGGTGATTTAGTTAAATATTTACCTGATGGAAATATAGAATATATAGGAAGAGCTGATAAACAAGTTAAGATTAGAGGATTTCGAATTGAGTTAGGTGAAATTGAAACAATATTAGGAAATCATCCAGACATTAAAGAAGTTACTGTGGTAGCGCAAGAAGATTCATTTGGAGATAACATCTTAGTAGCCTATATTGTGGGCGAAGGAGATACACAAGAGTGGAGAAAACATGTAGGGGTACATCTTCCAAATTATATGGTCCCGGCTCATTTTATCAAGATAGAATCATTGCCATTAACTGTTAATGGGAAGGTAGATAAAGATGCTTTACCTGCATGGGCCTCTATTATACAAACGAACGA
>NZ_JAKUFY010000295.1:0-568 GCF_022663675.1 Bacillus cereus group sp. BfR-BA-01355 | reverse complement strand
AAAAACCGGAAGCAGAAAAACCAGAAGTAGAAAAACCGGAAGCAGAAAAACCAGATGAAAATAAAAAACCAGATGCTGAAACAATTAAAGATGGTGAATACAGCATCAATTTTAAAGCGTTAAAAGATCAAACAGACGAAATTTCAATGATGAACACATATACAAAAAGTCCAGGTGTGCTAAAAGTAAAAGATGGTAAGAAGTATGTATCATTTACGTTAACGAACAGTTCTTGGATTACAAAATTTGAATTTGAGAAAAATGGTTCGTTTGTTGATGCAAATGTAATAAGTGAAGATAAAAAAGCTGATACACGCGTAGTGGAAGTAGAAGTGCCAGATTTATCGAAAAAGTTAAATGCAAAAGTAAAAGTAGATATCGATTCAATGAATTATCACCATTTTTACGATATTCAATTTGCATTTGATAAAGGTAGCATTAAGCCGTTAGATAACCAAGGCGGAAACAACAACCAAGGTGGAAACGACAATCAAGGCGGAAATAACAACCAAGGCGGAAATAACAACCAAGGCGGAAATAACAACCAAGGCGGAAACAACAACCAAGG
>NZ_JAKUFY010000294.1:0-578 GCF_022663675.1 Bacillus cereus group sp. BfR-BA-01355 | reverse complement strand
GGAATCATTTTTACGGTTTACAGAGAGGGAAGCCAAGGGTGTGAGCTTCCTAACACGAGAAATGATTTTACCACCTTTGAACTTCAATAGTGAACGAGTAATCTAGTAATTATTGACGGAATCAGCCGTTATCTGAACTTGAGCAATCTAGGGAGAAATACGCCTAGGTTGGAACAAGGGTGGAACCACGAAAACACATTCGTCCCTTTCCTAGGGATGAGTGTGTTTTTTTATAGTTTTTGAGACCGAAAATTTAAAATAATTGAAAAATATTGTTGATTTTGCTTTTTATGCGAGTATAATGAGTTAACAAATAAACATGAACGAAAAAGTAACGATAAGGACACGGAATCATTTTTACGGTTTACAGAGAGGGAAGCCAAGGGTGTGAGCTTCCTAACACGAGAAATGATTTTACCACCTTTGAACTTCAATAGTGAACGAGTAATCTAGTAATTATTGACGGAATCAGCCGTTATCTGAACTTGAGCAATCTAGGGAGAAATACGCCTAGGTTGGAACAAGGGTGGAACCACGAAAACACATTCGTCCCTTTCCTAGGGATGAGTGTGTTTTTT
>NZ_JAKUFY010000293.1:0-582 GCF_022663675.1 Bacillus cereus group sp. BfR-BA-01355 | reverse complement strand
CAGGCAGGCATGTTAACCACTACACCACGGGACCATTTGGTTGCGGGGACAGGATTTGAACCTGCGACCTTCGGGTTATGAGCCCGACGAGCTACCGTGCTGCTCCACCCCGCGATAATACTATTTATATAAAATTCATATGGTGGAGGATGACGGGATCGAACCGCCGACCCCCTGCTTGTAAGGCAGGTGCTCTCCCAGCTGAGCTAATCCTCCAAAGTGGTGACCCGTACGGGATTCGAACCCGTGTTACCGCCGTGAAAGGGCGGTGTCTTAACCACTTGACCAACGGGCCAAATATTATAAATCCTATGGCGGAGAGCAAGGGATTCGAA
Organism: Bacillus cereus group sp. BfR-BA-01355; assembly: GCF_022663675.1. Lineage (NCBI taxonomy): Bacteria > Bacillati > Bacillota > Bacilli > Caryophanales > Bacillaceae > Bacillus > Bacillus cereus group sp. BfR-BA-01355. Next base: position 247 of record NZ_JAKUFY010000293.1, on the reverse strand, counting down.
CCCTTGATACGCTTGTGACGTATACACGATTTCCAATCGTGCTCCTTCGGCCAACTCGGACAGCTCTCCAATGGCTCCGCAGGTAGGAATCGAACCTACGACCGATCGGTTAACAGCCGATAGCTCTACCGCTGAGCTACTGCGGAATAATATTGCCTGGCAACGTCCTACTCTCACAGGGACAAGGTCCCAACTACCATCGGCGCTAGAGAGCTTAACTTCCGTGTTCGGTATGGGAACGGGTGTG
>NZ_JAKUFY010000292.1:0-608 GCF_022663675.1 Bacillus cereus group sp. BfR-BA-01355 | reverse complement strand
AAGACAGAAAGTTAAGCGGTTACAAAAAAGTTTTTGGGATTATAAACTTAGGGGGAAATGAAAAATGGGAACAATCGTATGTCAAGATTGTGAAGGTACAATTGCACACTTCGAAGATGAGAAAGTAACGGTACTTTACGGGAAATGTGGATCTTGCGGATGTGATCACACAGAGCATACAAAAGCCCAATAATTGATAGGAAATGGACAGCTAAAAGTTTTTAGGACCATAAACTTAGGGGGAAATGAAAAATGGGAACAATCGTATGCCAAGTATGTGAAGGAACAATCGGACATTTTGAAGATGAGAAAACGACGGTACTTTACGGAAAATGTGGAACAAATTGTGACTGTGCTAGAAAAGATAATGCGAAAGCTTAATGATAAATAAATAGATTACTATTAAAACTCAGGGGGAAATGAAAATGGGAACAATCGTATGCCAAGTATGTGAAGGAACAATTGGACATTTTGAAGATGAAAAATCAACAGTACTATACGGGAAATGTGGATCTCATTGCGAATGTGACCATAAAGAACATACAAAAGCTTAATAATAAGAAAAAGCGCCTACATGTGTAGGCGCTTTTTTAATAAATTGTAGTTGT
>NZ_JAKUFY010000291.1:0-614 GCF_022663675.1 Bacillus cereus group sp. BfR-BA-01355 | reverse complement strand
ACTACGCCTTCTAATAATTTTTGACTATCTTTATCTACTTTTGTAATTTCTACATTTCCCTTGTCTAACATTTCGTTTTCTACTGTTAAAGCAAGAGATTTTGTCATGCCTTTTTCAATTTGGAAAATAATCGAATCTACTAATTGTTTATATCCTTTTGGTGCTTTTACTTCTATTAACTTGTATGTGCCGACTGATAAATTAGTAACTTGTGCTTGTCCTTTTTTATCTGTCGTTATTTTAGCGACTACTTGTCCTGCTTCATCTTGAATTTCAAAGACTGCATCAGCTAAAACATCTTTATTTTCTTTATCTACTTTTGTAATTTCTACATTTCCTGTATCTACTAATTCATTTTCTACTGTTAGCTTTAATGCTGTTACTCTACCCTTTTCAATGTCGAATGAAATTGGCTTTTCTAGTGGTTTGTATCCTGCCGGTGTTTCTACTTCCACCAACTCATACTTCCCAATAGGTAAATCTGAAACGTTTGCTTTTCCTTCTTTATCCGTCGTTACTTTCGTAACTACTTTTCCTTTTGAATCACGTACTTCAAATACAACATTTTCTAATGGAGCTTTACTATCTTTATCTATTTTTGTTATCTCTACATT
>NZ_JAKUFY010000290.1:0-614 GCF_022663675.1 Bacillus cereus group sp. BfR-BA-01355 | reverse complement strand
GCTAATACCGGATAACATTTTGAACTGCATGGTTCGAAATTGAAAGGCGGCTTCGGCTGTCACTTATGGATGGACCCGCGTCGCATTAGCTAGTTGGTGAGGTAACGGCTCACCAAGGCAACGATGCGTAGCCGACCTGAGAGGGTGATCGGCCACACTGGGACTGAGACACGGCCCAGACTCCTACGGGAGGCAGCAGTAGGGAATCTTCCGCAATGGACGAAAGTCTGACGGAGCAACGCCGCGTGAGTGATGAAGGCTTTCGGGTCGTAAAACTCTGTTGTTAGGGAAGAACAAGTGCTAGTTGAATAAGCTGGCACCTTGACGGTACCTAACCAGAAAGCCACGGCTAACTACGTGCCAGCAGCCGCGGTAATACGTAGGTGGCAAGCGTTATCCGGAATTATTGGGCGTAAAGCGCGCGCAGGTGGTTTCTTAAGTCTGATGTGAAAGCCCACGGCTCAACCGTGGAGGGTCATTGGAAACTGGGAGACTTGAGTGCAGAAGAGGAAAGTGGAATTCCATGTGTAGCGGTGAAATGCGTAGAGATATGGAGGAACACCAGTGGCGAAGGCGACTTTCTGGTCTGTAACTGACACTGAGGCGCGAAAGCG
>NZ_JAKUFY010000289.1:0-620 GCF_022663675.1 Bacillus cereus group sp. BfR-BA-01355 | reverse complement strand
GTACAACTGATCTTAGGGATTTATATACTAATTCTTCAACAGTTTTTGAATTTCCGTAGTATTTATCTACCGCTTTTAAAACAGTTTCAAGTGTAATATTTTTTTTTATAACATTAGGAAGTTTGTTCCAAGCTTTTTTCACACCCGCTTTAACTTTTGCAAGACTAACATTAACTTTTGCAACTTTTTGAGGTCCTTGAACTAAAGAATGAGATTGTTGGTTGTTATCCAATGGTAATGTCCCAACTGCTTCAGCTCTTGCCATATCAACAGGTGATAATTCATATCCTTTCATTGAATCTACTAACTCATGACTAGAGTCATATGTAGAAGCTGAAGCAGTGTTAGTAATCATTGCTCCGCTACTAAATAACATTCCTCCAACAAGTAACGCAGGAACTGCTTTCTTTTTTAAATATTTCATTATACTCCCTCCTTTTTTTATGATTAATTTCCTTCGTTTTTTATCATAGTATTATTTTTCTTAAAATGTAATATTTTTCTACTTTATAAAATTAAATCAGAATTTTATAATTTTATTGTAGAAATGAAAAAGTCTCGATAACTGGACCATACCTTACAGGCCCATCCAGCTAAAATTACCTAAGTTTAAACTCATC
>NZ_JAKUFY010000288.1:0-623 GCF_022663675.1 Bacillus cereus group sp. BfR-BA-01355 | reverse complement strand
ATTTGATTAATAATACTTATTAAATGTACTAGTAAACGTTCTGCACTCTCCTTTTTATACAAATCAGTACAATACTCCAATGCCATTTGGTAATCATTCTCTACTTCATAAATACCAAATGTAAGATCAAATTTCGCAACTTTAAACTCTGCCTCTATAGATTCCGTACTACTTCCATGCAAATCTAGTTCTACACTGTCATTATTTTGTAGCACAAGCATAACGTCAAATAATGGATTTCTTGACATATCACGATGTACCGTTACTTCTTCTACCAACTCTTCAAAAGGATATTCCTGATTTTCATAAGCTTGTAAACATGTTTGACTAATTTCTTCTAAAAATTGTTTATATGTTTTTTGACCTTTCGGTTTTCCCCTCATAGCCAACGTATTAACAAACATTCCTAACATATTTTCTGTGTCTTTATGGGTTCTTGCACTTATTGGACTACCGATTACAATATCCTCTTGTCTACTATATTTTTCGAGTAGAATCATCGCCGCAGATAAGAATATCATATATTCTGTCACTTGATTTTGTTGAGAGAATCTTTTAATCTTTGATGCAAGTTCTTTTCCTACCAAATTATATACTGACGCACCCGCAAAGCTTTGTTGTTG
>NZ_JAKUFY010000287.1:0-625 GCF_022663675.1 Bacillus cereus group sp. BfR-BA-01355 | reverse complement strand
CCAGTGCAGCAAGTAGTGGAAGAGCAAGTACAAAAGCCAATTTCAAGTACGGAAGTACAAGAGAAAGCATATGTTGTAAATCAAAGAGAGAACGATATGCGAAATGTATTGCACACACCACCGACATACACTGTTCCGCCATTAGCGCTGTTGTCGATTCCGCAGCAATCAGCGCTAGATAATACAGAATGGTTAGATGAGCAAAAAGAATTATTAGATACAACGTTTAATAATTTTCATGTTGGAGCACATGTTATTAATGTATCGCAAGGGCCAGCAGTAACTCGTTTTGAAGTGCAACCAGACCCAGGCGTGAAAGTAAATAAAATTACCAATTTAAGTGATGATATTAAGTTAAGTTTAGCTGCGAAAGATATTCGTATTGAAGCGCCGATTCCAGGGAAGAGTGCGATTGGAATTGAGGTTCCAAATAAAGAAAGTAAGCCAGTATTTCTTCGTGAAATTTTAAGAAGTCCTGTATTCACAAAGAGTGAATCACCGCTTACTGTTGCGCTTGGACTTGATATTTCAGGTGATCCAATTGTAACAGATATTCGAAAAATGCCGCACGGACTTATTGCGGGTGCAACGGGTTCAGGTAAAAGTGTGTGTATTAACGCGATTT
>NZ_JAKUFY010000286.1:0-630 GCF_022663675.1 Bacillus cereus group sp. BfR-BA-01355 | reverse complement strand
TAAAGCAACCTTCATTAATGGGCCATTCTCTAGATCTATACTACTTTGTATACGAGTACATTCTGCTTCAACTTTTTCTGCAACATTTAGTTCTCCATTAAAATCATACACTTTACTTTCTTTACTACTTAATATGTCAAGCGTACCACTTCTATAGACAGCACGTAACATATCATGATGAACCACTAAAGCTTCTAACGCTTTTGTCAAGCTTCCTTCTTCTTTTAAATTTACTGGTATCATCATTGCCTGATTAAAATGGCTTGGATCGATAAGATTCCATGTTTCAAAAGTCTTTATAATTGGTGTAGCTACAACGGTTCCTGTTACTTCATCTTGTTCATTATTATTTTCGGCTGCCGCCATAGCTTCATACGCAATTGCCTCAACAGTATGTTTACTCATTATTGCTTTTACCGAGATATCATACCCAGCCTCACGCATTTTAGAAACAATTCTAATTGCCTTGATAGAATCTCCACCTAATTCAAAGAAGCTATCTTTTACACTTATATTTTTCACATCTAATATCTGACTAAATATTTCACTCAATACCTTCTCTGTCTCAGTTCTCGGTGCGATATATTCTTTATCACTCTTCATTTCAATTTCAGGCAATGCCCTCTTATC
>NZ_JAKUFY010000285.1:0-630 GCF_022663675.1 Bacillus cereus group sp. BfR-BA-01355 | reverse complement strand
CCAGCGCCTCCACCGAAGCTAGCGCTCCGGTTTCAATGGCTCCCGCCTATCCTGTACAAACTGTACCAAAATTCAATATCAGGCTACAGTAAAGCTCCACGGGGTCTTTCCGTCCTGTCGCGGGTAACCTGCATCTTCACAGGTACTATAATTTCACCGAGTCTCTGGTTGAGACAGTGCCCAAATCGTTACACCTTTCGTGCGGGTCGGAACTTACCCGACAAGGAATTTCGCTACCTTAGGACCGTTATAGTTACGGCCGCCGTTTACTGGGGCTTCAGTTCAGAGCTTCGCTTACGCTAACCCCTCTCCTTAACCTTCCAGCACCGGGCAGGTGTCACCCCCTATACTTCGCCTTACGGCTTCGCAGAGAGCTGTGTTTTTGCTAAACAGTCGCTTGGGCCTATTCACTGCGGCTTTCCGTTAAGAAAGCACCCCTTCTCCCGAAGTTACGGGGTCATTTTGCCGAGTTCCTTAACCAGAGTTCTCTCGCACACCTTAGGATTCTCTCCTCGCCTACCTGTGTCGGTTTGCGGTACAGGCACCTTTTATCTCGCTAGAAGCTTTTCTTGGCAGCGGGGAATCAAAGACTTCGCTCCATAAGGAGCTTCCCCATCACAGCTCAGCCTT
>NZ_JAKUFY010000284.1:0-636 GCF_022663675.1 Bacillus cereus group sp. BfR-BA-01355 | reverse complement strand
ATCTCCTGCGTGACAGGCAGGCATGTTAACCACTACACCACGGGACCATTTGGTTGCGGGGACAGGATTTGAACCTGCGACCTTCGGGTTATGAGCCCGACGAGCTACCGTACTGCTCCACCCCGCGATGATATAATATGTAATTTAAGAAAAAATGGAGGAGGTAGAGGGATTCGAACCCCCGCGCGACTCTCGCCGCCTGTCGGTTTTCAAGACCGATCCCTTCAGCCGAACTTGGGTATACCTCCGAGATATAAACCTTTAGTGGTGGACCTTGTAGGACTCGAACCTACGACCGGACGGTTATGAGCCGTCTGCTCTAACCAGCTGAGCTAAAGGTCCTTTATGGTAGCGGCGGAGGGGATCGAACCCCCGACCTCACGGGTATGAACCGTACGCTCTAGCCAGCTGAGCTACACCGCCATAAATGATATTAAAATAAGTGGAGCCTAGCGGGATCGAACCGCTGACCTCCTGCGTGCAAGGCAGGCGCTCTCCCAGCTGAGCTAAGGCCCCATGTTTTTGGGAATATCGGGAAGACAGGATTTGAACCTGCGACCCCCTGGTCCCAAACCAGGTGCTCTACCAAGCTGAGCCACTTCCCGTTAATAAAAGCGCGCCCGAGAGGAGTCGAAC
>NZ_JAKUFY010000283.1:0-652 GCF_022663675.1 Bacillus cereus group sp. BfR-BA-01355 | reverse complement strand
TTCAATTTTCTTATCACTTTCACGCCCTTATTAATTCGTTAAATAAGAATAAAATGCGTCAGCATCCGTTCTAATCATCGGTACAAAATTTAGTTCTTTTCCTTTTTCAGGCTGATCTTTTTTTATCTTTTCCGCTAACTCTTGAATATTCATATTCATTTTATCCATATTAAGCTCATCTGCCATTTGTAGCACCTTTTGTTCATTAATTTCTTTTAATATTTGATATATATCTTTACCGTACAAATCAATATGATATTTTTTTGCTTCTTCCTGTACTTTTTGTTCGTACACTTCTTGTGCTAACTCTTCAATTTCTTTTCCTTTTTGAGAAATGTCTAACTTTCCTGCTTCTTCTCTTACTTTCGTTCCGTAGATTTCTTCCGCGATGTCTTCAATTTCTTTTCCATCTGTAGAAATGCCTAATTTATCTGCTTCATCTTTAATTTTAATCGTATTAATTTGAGTAATTAAATCTACAATTGATGTATTCTCTATAGATATACCTAGCTTTAACGCTTCTTGCTTTACTTTTGTTTCATAGATTTCTTCTGACAGCGTCCCAACATCTTTTCCTTCAATCGAAATACCTAACTGCTCTGCTTCCCTTCCTACTTCTGTTTCATGAATTTCTTTTTCTAATGTAATTTGT
>NZ_JAKUFY010000282.1:0-658 GCF_022663675.1 Bacillus cereus group sp. BfR-BA-01355 | reverse complement strand
AAAAAACAACCAAGGTGGAAACGACAATCAAGGTGGAAACAATAACCAAGATAATAACACAACAATTGATCCAAAAGCTCTTAAAGATGGTGAATACAGCATTGGCTTTAAAGTGTTAAAAGATCAAACAGATGAAATCTCAATGATGAACACATACACAAAAAGCCCAGGTGTATTAAAAGTAAAAGATGGTAAGAAATACGTATCGTTTACATTAACAAATAGTACATGGATTACGAAATTTGAATTTGAGAAGAATGGTTCTTTCGTTAATGCAAAAGTGTTAAGTGAAAATAAAGAACAAAATACAAGAGTAGTAGAAGTAGAAGTAAACGATTTGTCTAAAAAATTAAATGCAAAAGTAAAAGTAGATATTGATTCAATGAATTATCACCATTTCTACGATGTTCAATTTGTATTTGATCAAGACAGTATTAAAGCTTTAGGGAACCAAGGTGGAAACGACAACCAAGGCGGAAACGACAACCAAGGCGGAAACGACAACCAAGGTGGAAACGACAACCAAGGTGGAAACAACAACCAAGGCGGAAATGACAACCAAGGTGGAAATAATAACCCGAGAGTAATAGTTGATCCGAAAAATTTAGTAGATGGCCAATATGATATTACATTTAAAGTATTAAAAGATAAAACAGAT
>NZ_JAKUFY010000281.1:0-714 GCF_022663675.1 Bacillus cereus group sp. BfR-BA-01355 | reverse complement strand
GGACATTCTTTGAAAGCTACAAGATTAGTTAACAGAATTGAAGCTGAAACAGGAAAGAAAGTACTTCTGAAAGAAGTGCTATCAAACTCTACTGTGGAAAATCTCGCAGAGATTATTACAGGTAAAAAAGTAGAGGCATATATACCGATACCGAATGCAGAAAATCAGGAATATTATCCAATGTCATCAGCTCAAAAGCGTATCTATTTGTTAAATCAAATAGAGGAAAGTAGTACGGCATACAATATTCCGCAAATCTTGAAGCTAACGAGTGATATACGGATTCAAGATTTAAAACTGGCAATGAAGGAATTGATACACCGCCATGAAATTTTGAGAAGTGTATTTGTAATGGTAGATGGAGAGCCTGTACAAAAAGTTAAGGAAACGATGGAATTAGACTTTATACAAGTAGAAGATGGAAAAACAGATGTGAAAGAGCTTATAGATAGTTTTGTCAGACCATTTGATTTGGGTGAAGGACCTTTATTAAGAATGAAGGTAGTAAAAAGAAATGACGGTTATCTTCTATTTATAGATATGCATCATATTATTAGTGACGGAATGAGTATGGGAATATTTATTCGTGAACTGGCTGGTTTATATAATAAAGAAAATATGGAGCCAGTAACACATCAATACAAAGATTATAGTCAGTGGATGAGAAGTAGAGATTTGAGTAAGCAGAAAACATATTGGATGAATCAGTTTGAG
>NZ_JAKUFY010000280.1:0-724 GCF_022663675.1 Bacillus cereus group sp. BfR-BA-01355 | reverse complement strand
ATCTTGGTCGCAATTTCGATCCATGTTAGAATACAAAGCAAAATGGTATGGCAAACAAGTCATTGTCGTATCGAAAACATTTGCTTCCAGCCAATTATGTTCTTGTTGTGGATATCAAAATAAAGACGTTAAAAATTTAAACCTACGTGAATGGGACTGTCCTTCTTGTCGTACACACCATGATAGGGATATTAACGCAAGTATCAATCTAAAGAATGAAGCGATAAGGCTTCTAACCGCAAGGACTGCGGGGATAGCCTAATCAATTAGAGTTCGATAGAACTCTTTACTTAGGAATCCCTCACTTCTAAACGAAGTGAAAGTGGGGGGAGTTCAATCTCCGAGTATAGACAAATTAAGCAAGTAGAAAAGCCTGTTTTATAATTGTATTTCCAAAAAAAGAATAAAAAATTCCTTTCATATTATCAATAATATTGCGTTGTGTTAGCTCTATAAGAATAAATAATCATAGAGTTTTTTTGTGAATTTAATATAGGTTTGTAAACAAGCATGTTTCCTATTAAAATATAGAATATTATAACCCTTGTTTGATAGGGGGGATAAAAATGAATTGAAATAATGATTGCTGTAAGCATAAACATCATAACCATCGTTGTAAATGTTTTATTTGCTTTCATCGCAAACATTGGTAAAAAAGTTCATGATTTTTAGTTTTAAAAAAAGTGCAATAGATGTTGCACTTTTTTAAATAAATATAAAGGTA
>NZ_JAKUFY010000279.1:0-731 GCF_022663675.1 Bacillus cereus group sp. BfR-BA-01355 | reverse complement strand
GTGTATGATTTTAATGGAGAACTAAATGTTGCAGAAAAAGTTGAAGCAGAATGTACTCGTATACAAAGTAGTATAGATCTAGAGAATGGCCCATTAATGAAGGTTGCTTTATTTAGAACAAATCTTGGTGATTATTTAATGATGTGTCTACATCATCTGGTGGTAGATGGCGTATCTTGGCGTATATTACTTGAAGATTTTAATACTGCCATGAAACAGATTGAAGAAGGAAAGGAAATTCTATTTCCAAAGAAAACTGCATCTTATAAAGCGTGGAGTGAAGCGCTTGATGAATATAAAAATAGTAAAAAATTAATTCAGGAAAAAGAGTATTGGGAGGCTGTGACTGAAGAGCTAAAACTCGGAAGAGTTGAATGTGATACGCATTGTACTGGAGCTGGATATAAACATATAGAAGTTACGTTTGATAGGAAGGCAACGAAAAAATTACTTCTTGAAACCGGAAAAGCATTCAATACGGAAATCAATGATGTATTATTAAGTGCACTTGGGATGTCAATAAGGAAAATGAAGGGACAAACAAAAGTAGCCATTGGTTTAGAGGGACATGGAAGAGAAGAGATTCATAAGCCGATTGAAATTGACCGAACCGTTGGTTGGTTTACGAGTATGTACCCTGTAATTATAGAGGGTAAAGAGGAAATCTCGGAGAGTATTATAGTAACGAAAGAAATGCTTAGGAATGTTCCGAATTATGGAATTGGATATGG
>NZ_JAKUFY010000278.1:0-743 GCF_022663675.1 Bacillus cereus group sp. BfR-BA-01355 | reverse complement strand
AGAAGTTACGTATCAATCAGCACCAATTACACAGCAGCCAGCTATGCAACAAACACAAAAAGAAGTGCAAGTAAAACCGCAGAAGGAGATGCAAGTAAAGCCGCAAAAAGAAGTACAGGTGAAACCACAGAAGGAGATGCAGGTAAAGCCGCAAAAAGAGGTGCAAAAAGAACAGCCAATTCAAAAAGAAAAACCAGTTGAAAAACCGTCTGTTATTCAAAAACCACCTGTGATAGAAAAACAAAAACCGGCGGAAAAAGAAAACACGAAGTTTTCGGTAAATGTATTACCGCAGCCGCCACAACCACCAATAAAACCAAAAAAAGAATATAAAATTTCAGATGTAATAAAAAAAGGAAGCGAGTTAATTGCTCCTCAAATTAGTAAAATGAAACCTAACAATATCATTTCTCCGCAAACGAAAAAAAACAATATAGTATCGCCGCAAGTGAAGAAGGAGAATGTAGGGAATATACTATCGCCGCAAGTGAAGAAGGAGAATGTAGGGAATATAATATCACCGCAAGTGAAGAAAGAAAATGTAGGGAATATAGTGTCACCGCAAGTGAAAAAAGAAAATGTAGGGAATATAGTGTCACCACAAGTGAAGAAAGAGAATGTAGGGAATATAATATCGCCGCAAGTGAAGAAAGAGAATGTAGGGAATATAGTGTCACCACAAGTGAAGAAAGAAAACGTAGGGAATATAGTATCACCAAATGTATCGAAAGAAAATGTAGTTA
>NZ_JAKUFY010000277.1:0-760 GCF_022663675.1 Bacillus cereus group sp. BfR-BA-01355 | reverse complement strand
CACGATTTCAAATTGACCTGTTACTTTTTCATTCGTAACTTCTTGTTTTACTACTTCGTTCGCTACAACGTTTACTTCTACTGTTACTTCTAACGCCTTATAACCTTCTGGCGCTTTTGTTTCCTCTAACGTGTACTTTCCTGGCACTAAGTTTTCGAATTTCACAACACCTTCTTTATTCGTTGTTTTCGCTTCTCCAACTACTTGACCAGCTTCGTTCTTTAATTTAAATTCTGCACCTGCTAGAACTGTTCCACTCTCTGCATCCTTTTTGATTACTTGTAAGCTTCCTAGTTCTTTCGCATTTTCTATTTGTACCTCTACTAACTTGTTTGCTTCCACAACGACTTCAATTTCTTCTTTTAACAATTTATATCCTTCTGGTGCTTTCGTTTCTTTTAATGTATACTTTCCTGGTTCTAATTTCTGCGAAACTACTTTACCAGTTTTATCTGTTCGTAACGTATCTACTTTTTTACCATCTTTATACACTTCGAATTCTGCATCTGATAATACTTTCGTTTTATCTTCTGCATCTACTTTCACGATTTCAAATTGACCCGTTACTTTTTCGGAGATCTTTTTATTCACCACATCTACAGTCACTACTTTATTAGCCTCTACATCAACAGAAACTGAACTAGATGATAATTCATATCCTTTCGGTGCTTCTACTTCTTTTAATGTATAGCTTCCAACTGGAAGTTGTTTCGATAAGGCTTCACCTTTATCATCTGTAACAATTGTTTCCACAACTTTC
>NZ_JAKUFY010000276.1:0-786 GCF_022663675.1 Bacillus cereus group sp. BfR-BA-01355 | reverse complement strand
TACAAACAATTAACAGAACCAGTATCGTTTGAAATCAAAAAAGGAATGACAGAAGTTCTATCATTAAAAATAGAAAATGAAATGGTAGATACGGGAAATGTAGAAATTACAAAAATAGATAAAGATAATAAGGCACCGTTAGCAGGGATAGTCTTTGAAGTTCAAGACGACAAAGGCAAGGTAGTAACGAAAGTAACGACAGATAAAGCTGGAAAAGCAACAGTTTCAGATTTATCAGTAGGAAAGTACAAGCTAGTAGAAGTAGATAGTTTACCAGGCTACAAAAAATTAGAAAAGCCTGTACCATTTGAAATTACAAAAGGTATGACAAAATCTTTAACGTTCACTGTAGAAAATGAAATGGTAGATACGGGGAATGTAGAAATCACAAAAATAGATAAAGACAGTAAAGCACCATTAGAAAATGTTGTATTTGAAGTACGTGACTCAAAAGGAAAAGTAGTTGCGAAAGTAACGACAGATAAAGAAGGAACAGCAACAGTTTCAGATTTATCTATTGGAAAGTATGAGTTAGTAGAAGTAGAAACACCGGTAGGATACAAACCACTAGAAAAGCCAGTTTCATTCGAAATTGAAAAAGGTAGAGTTACAGCATTACAATTGACTGTAGAAAATGAATTAGTGGATGTAGGAAATGTAGAAATTACAAAAGTAGATAAAGAAAATAAAGATGCTTTAGCTGATGCAGTATTTGAGATTCAAGATGCAGCAGGACAAGTAGTCGCTAAAATAACGACAGATAAAAAAGGACAAGCACAAGTCACT
>NZ_JAKUFY010000275.1:0-793 GCF_022663675.1 Bacillus cereus group sp. BfR-BA-01355 | reverse complement strand
ATATTAAAGACGCATTTTTCTGGTATAGAAGATATATACTCTCTTACACCATTACAGGAAGGGATGTTATATCATAACGTAATGGATACAGAATCAACTAGTTACGTAGTACAGAGTGTATATAATTTGAAAGGCGAAGTTGATCGTGAAAAAATAGGACAAGCACTTATGTTATTGGCAAGCAGGCATGATGTATTGCGTTCAGCGATAGTTCGCCAAGACATATCGAAGCCAAGACAGATTGTCTTGAAAAACAAAGAAGTTGAATATGAAAAAATTAATTTGACTGAGTTAAACGAAGTCAAACAAGAAATAAAGGTATCAGAAATAATAAGTCAGGATGTAAAGCGTGGATTTGATTTGGGAGAAGATTCACTTTTGAGAGTAAAGTATATACAGTTGACTTATAAGAAGCATATTCTGATATGGAGTTTCCACCACATTATAATGGACGGTTGGTGTCTATCATTGGTACTTGGTGATTTTTTAAAGTACTATGAACAGTTGAAAAATGGTATGAGTATGGTGGAAATAGAAAATATTATTGAGAAAGAAAAAGAGAAAACCGCTGGTTATAACGAATATGTAAAATGGTTAGAGAGTCAGGATAAAGAAGAAGGTTTGGAATATTGGAAAGAGCTTTTATTAGAATATGAAGAACCAGCAGAAATAAAGGCAACGAAAAGATCAGAATCTACCGATGCACAAATGGATCGTATAAAAATTAGTTTAGAAAAAGAGTTTAGTCAAAAGCTGAATGAAATAGCTTTAGCTAATAATGTTACGATAAATA
>NZ_JAKUFY010000274.1:0-830 GCF_022663675.1 Bacillus cereus group sp. BfR-BA-01355 | reverse complement strand
GCAGTTTTTCTATGGCTAAATTTACAGCTGATGAAAAAATACAAATCGTTCTACGTTATTTGAACGGAAATGAAAGTTATCGAGAAATGGGTAGATCGCTCGGTATAAGTGACACAATCATTTTGAATTGGGTAAACCAATATAAACAGAATGGTCTGGAAGCTTTTCTAAAACGATGTACAAATTACACACAACAATTTAAACTAGACGTACTAAACTTTATGATTGAAAACGGTATGTCCTTATTTGAGACGGCAGCTATCTTTAATATTCCTGCCCCTTCAACGATTTCTGTTTGGAAAAAACAGCTCGAAACACAAGGAATTGATGCCCTTCAATCTAAGAAAAAGGGGCGTCCATCCATGAAAAAAGATTCAAATAAACAATTAAAACAACATTTAGCTGAAGGGTCAGTCGAAGCACTTGAAGCACGCATTAAACAGCTTGAGATGGAAAATGAGTACTTAAAAAAGTTAAATGCCTTAGTTCAAAACAAGGAAAAATCACAAAACAAGACAAAGCGCAAGTAGTCTATGAATTAAGGCATAAATATTCGGTGAAGGCACTCGTGGAGCTAGCTACTATTCCTCGAAGCACGTATTATGATTTAGTAAAGAAAATGAATCGTCCAGATGTAGATGCCGATTTGAAAGCTGAGATTAAAGCGATTTATGAGGAAAATGAAGGTCGTTATGGTTACCGTCGCATTCGTGATGAATTAACGAATCGTGGCCAGAAAGTGAACCACAAGAAGGTTCAGCGCATTATGAAAGAGCTTGGGTTAAAGTGTGTTGTGCGTATGAAGAAATATAAATCCTATAAAGGAAAAG
>NZ_JAKUFY010000273.1:0-872 GCF_022663675.1 Bacillus cereus group sp. BfR-BA-01355 | reverse complement strand
CTCCGGTTAGCCCGGTTACTCCGGTCAGTCCCGTTATTCCCGTTGAACCTGTTATTCCGGTCGGTCCCGTTTCTCCGGTTGCTCCCGTTATTCCGATCGGTCCCGTTTCTCCGGTTGCTCCCGTTATTCCGATCGGTCCCGTTATTCCGGTCGATCCCGTTTCTCCGGTTGCTCCCGTTATTCCGGTCGATCCCGTTTCTCCGGTTGCTCCCGTTATTCCGGTCGGTCCCGTTATTCCGGTCGGTCCCGTTATTCCGGTCGGTCCCGTTTCTCCGGTTGCTCCCGTTATTCCGGTCGGACCTGTTTCTCCTGTTGGAATATAAATTGGTGGAAGAATCGGAAATGTAGGTCCAATATTTTCTGGCCCTATCATCCCCTTATTCAATGATAAATTGTCATTGCGTTTCAATTTAATACCTCATTCCACATGTTTTTTAATTCATACACATCATTATGATCCTATTATTAAAGAATGACTTTATAACTATTCTCTTTTTCTTCCCAAAGAATTATTACATATATTAAACATTTTACCGTTGCTATAACCGCTTTAATTAATATAATAAATAAATCATTCTATTTAAAAAGTACTAAATCTATAACATTCTTATTTAAAAAGATGAGGTGATTTATATTCAAGATAATAATGAAATTAGAAAAAAAGAAATAATGTCAATGGCCCTTGACATTATTTTCCCTTACAGGCTTACTGGGCCTACCGGAAATACTGGACCTACCGGAAATACTGGGCCTACCGGAAGTACTGGACCTACCGGAAGTACTGGGCCTACCGGAAGTACTGGTTTAATCGTTACAACAAACTCTATGTTCGCTAATAATACATTAGGTGGTCCCATCTCTGTGATATTAGG
>NZ_JAKUFY010000272.1:0-881 GCF_022663675.1 Bacillus cereus group sp. BfR-BA-01355 | reverse complement strand
TAAAACTAAAATACTTTGAGTTAATTGTTTCAAAAAATTAACTTCTGGGGAAGGTAATAAGGAATTTAAGAAAATTAAAAATTGATTAAACAAATTGAATAACGCTACTCTATTTGCATCACTTGGATTTGCAAAAAATGCTGAAATAGCTGATACTAATGAGTTTAGCAAAGTAATTAATTGACTTAATTGTTCCCTAGTAATAGGAACTGACTGTGGATTTTTACAACAATCTGCTGAAAAAACAATCGGATTGCAATTATTATGATCAAAACAATCATTACGTTTCATTTATTTCCTCCTTATTTAATAATTTTGAGAGAATATTCTTATACTAAGAAACACTCTATTGTAATGGTGTTGAATATTTTTAAATATCCATTTTCTTAGAATAAAAATAGTTACTAATAATTAAACTATAAAAATTCAGTTTAATTACATTCACAACTCACATAATATAAGTATACGCATCTATTTATCTAGTGCTTAGATTAATTCCCTAATGAAAAAGCGTATTTTTAAAGGAATACGTTATTACTCCTATCAACGTGTTTATTTTGTCAATAAACGAAAAGACTTGTTAATTTATAATTTCTATAATGCCATTCTAGAGTAATATCAAATGAAGTTTTTGGAAAAAGTTTAATCTTTACAACCTAGTTGTTTATATCATGAGTTTCTAATAATGCATTTCATTTTCCATTAAGAGCTAATCATTTTGCTTTTGCTGACTAATTATTATTTCTTTGTAACAACTTATACTCATTTTGCATACATTATCTTGAATCCTTACTTGTTAAACCATTTAATTGTTCATGACTCACAAACATCAACAATATATGAATGGTGTACTGATTCATAGAAGAGTACTATATAATGCA
>NZ_JAKUFY010000271.1:0-897 GCF_022663675.1 Bacillus cereus group sp. BfR-BA-01355 | reverse complement strand
CCCGAATGGATTGTCGATAAATTTTTCAGCTGTCAGTTCTGGTCTATTCAGATATCCTCTCGCCAGACCATCCCCCGCTATACACAATTCTCCAGGTACACCTATTCCACAAAGTTTCATCTGATTCAATACATATACTTTTGTATTTAGAATTGGTTTCCCAATTGGAATTTTGTCAGGAATAATATCGTTTAGAACACATTCCCAATGTGTTGCTGCAACCGTACATTCACTAGGTCCATAAGCATTAATATATTTTGAATTTCTTACAACCTTCTCAACTATTCTACGATTAGATTCAGAACCTGCAGTAATTACTACCTCAGGCTTAAATTCATCCATATTGAAATAGAATACTGGAGGAATGGTTGCAATTTTCACCTTTTCTTTGCTTGTCATTTTTACAAATTCTTCTGTATTTTCACGCTCATCCTTATTTGCAACAACAAGTCTTCCACCGATTAACAGAGCCATATTCATCTCCCAAACGGATCCATCAAAAATTATATTTGCAAACTGTAAAATAGACTCTTTTTCTGTTACTTCTAATGAATTGATAAAATAATTTCTTAGATTGACTACACCTCTGTTTTCAATCATAACGCCCTTTGGTTTTCCTGTTGTTCCTGATGTATAAATCAAATACAGTAAATCATTTGGTTGATTGATTTTCTCGGGATTTTTTGTTTCTCCCATGAAAACACTGTTATCCGCAAGATCAATGACTGGTATTTCTGTCTTAACTTCTGTCTTATATGTTAGGAAGGCCTTCGGCATACAATCCGCAAGCATATATTCAATTCTATCTTTCGGATAAGTCGGATCCATCGGTACATATGCTGCACCTGCTTTAATGATGCCGTAAATCCCGATAATCATTTCTATACTTCGTTCCGC
>NZ_JAKUFY010000270.1:0-925 GCF_022663675.1 Bacillus cereus group sp. BfR-BA-01355 | reverse complement strand
GAATGTAACGCATCGTAAAAACTTTACAACATATTCATAACAACCACGGTACCCTTTCTCGTTAAAACAAGAAAATAGTAACGTGTTTTTACCTCATAAATAGTCTAAATCTTTAAGTTGATGGATGTGGGGTACCACCACATGTCCATCAAGCTAAGAAAAAATTAATACCCCTAAAACAAAAAAAGACTGAATTCAGTCTTTTAAATCTGGCATACCGCCTACATTTTAACGAAAATATACGCTAAGCAAATTTGAATAAGAAAAGAGCCGGACTTTCCCCGTTAAGGGTAAATTGGCTCTTTAATCTTTAAAGGACGTAAGGAATGTGCACTCCCTCAAACTTATATTCTCCTAAGAAATCTAAATTTTAGAGAATATTCACAGCTGTAATTTTGCAAGTTGAAATAGCAAACCTAACGATTGTATTTGGACTTATAGGTAAAGTACCTAGCACTATACCAAGACCTGTTTGTTCCACATTAAAATCTGCTGCAGTAGAACCAGTATTTGCTAAAAGATTCACTGTAGAACCAATAAGCGTATCTAGTAATTCCCTAATTGGTCGTTCACGACAATCACATTCGCATCCTAAATCTACAGGTGGAAGTAATGTTATAGATGGTCCTGGCGGTAAAAAACCTACCCCTGTTACATCAGAAATATTGACCACAAAGGATGTGGTACCATCTGTAACTGTAACTAAAAAATCACTTACGGAAGTAATAGTAAATAAAAAGAAAAGAGGGGGGACGTTTGGCGCGTCTGCAATAGTGCCAAGAAGCACAGTTTCTCCAATAAGTTGTTGTAAAACATTCTGCATTGGTAAAACACAGCAATCACACAGACAACCTTCAGTCTCTCCTGTTGCTCCGGTAACTCCAGTATCTCCGGTAGGTCCAGTATCTCCGGTAGGTCCAGTATC
>NZ_JAKUFY010000269.1:0-950 GCF_022663675.1 Bacillus cereus group sp. BfR-BA-01355 | reverse complement strand
GATACTCCTACTGATAATGTATCTAAACCACCTGTTACTTGGCTTGAGCCATCTGTTAATTTAGATACTCCTACTGATAATGTATCTAAGCCACCTGTTACTTGGCTTGAGCCATCTGCTAATTGATTTATTCCACCTGCCATTTGATTTACGCTTTCAGATAATGTACCTAAACCGCCTGTTACTTGACCTGATCCATCTGCTAATTGATTTATTCCATCAATAAATTGGCCGGATTCGTTTTCAAATTTATTTGCGCCTTCTTTTGCTACATTTAAATTCCTTCCAAATCCTTGGAACTTTTCAACAAACCCCTTTTGTGCACTAGCTAATTCATCAATACCACTCGTTAAAGTTTGTAATCCTGCTGTATTCGGTAGTTTGTTTTGTGCATCACTTGTTCTTTGATCTATTTCGCCTTTTAATTGTTTTACTTCTTCATTTAATTTATTTGTTCCACCTGCTACTCCGGCAGCTTTTTGCTGAACTGTCGCTGTACTTTTTACAGCACTTGTTATGAATGGTTGTAACTGTTCTTGATATTCTTTCGGTAAACTCTCAATTTGCTTTTGTAAATTCACTACATCTTGCGCTGCATTTTTTGCATCTCCTGCTGTTGATTGCGTAAGTTCATTTAACTGATTTACATTCGCCCCAGCTCCATCTATTTTCTCATTTACTGTATTCAATATAGAAGGACCTTTCGACTGCATTTCCTCTAAAGCTGCAGCAGAACTTTTCACTTTACTATTTAAATCTTGCAAACCTTTTTCAATTTTTTGAGAAGCTTCCTCTAATTGGCTTTGTCCCCCAACCAGTTGTTCCATACCATTTGATAGATCCGTTGTTCCTGTTTTAAATTCACCAGATTTACTTACTAATTTGTTCAAGCCACCGGTCACTTTCTCAGATCCATCACGTAATTCGCCAATTCCTTTTTGCATTTCACC
>NZ_JAKUFY010000268.1:0-975 GCF_022663675.1 Bacillus cereus group sp. BfR-BA-01355 | reverse complement strand
TTCATTTAATGCAGCTAAAGCAAACGCTGGAGCAGTATATAGTCCACAAAATTTTAGAGTTGTGGATGGGACACCTAATGGATGGTTGAAGGTTAAAACATGGGAAGGCGAGAAATGGATGAATCTAGATGGAGAAGAAAGATTCATAAATCAATCATTCTATGCGTATAACGAGCCTTCATTTAGCTCAGGCAAAGCAAACGCTGGAGCATTATATAGTCCACAGAATTTTAGAATAATAGATGGGACACCTAGTGGATGGTTGAAGATTAAAACATGGGAAGGCGACAAGTGGATTAATTTAAATGTGGAAGATACAGGCATAGAATTGTACGTGGAAGCTACTGCATACAGCGTAGAAGGTAGTCCACCACATGAAAGAATTACGGCGGCCGGAATAGACATAGGAAAAAATCCTAACATCAAGTTAATTGCAGTTGATCCTAAAGTTATTAAACTAGGAACAAAGGTTTGGGTTGAAGGATACGGTGATGCAATTGCGGGAGATACAGGTGGGGCTATTAAAGGCAATAAAATTGATGTTCTGTTTCCTACAGAAAAGCAAGCACGTGAATGGGGACGTAAAAAAGTGAGAATTAAAATAATGAAATAGGATATATCTATTCTTTGCTTCGAAAATTATATATTAGACAAAATAAAAGGGAGGATATTTTTATGTTTAAGAAAAGTATAGGAATCTTATTGTTTTTTATTCTATCTATCTCGACATTCGGTATGGTAACTCACGCTGCTAATAGTTCAGAATACGTGAATCAATCATTCTATGGGTATAAAGAACCATCTTTTAATTCAGCTAAAACAAATGGCGGATCAGAGTATGGTGCTCAAAATGTAGGAGTCATGGAAAAAAGAGATAATGGCTGGTGGAAGATTGAAACATGGGAAGGTCCAGTTTGGATTAACTTAAATGGGGAAGAACGTGTCATGGGAGATTTCTATGCATATGATGAACCT
>NZ_JAKUFY010000267.1:0-999 GCF_022663675.1 Bacillus cereus group sp. BfR-BA-01355 | reverse complement strand
TGCGTTATCAACGGAGGAAGTTCATTTAGTATCCATTTTTCTGTCCACATATCGAGACAAGAAAATGGGTACTTTTTTAAACGGAGACACCAAAGTGGATACTTTGTAAAATTGGTGCTACCCCTTAAAGGTAATGAATTTTATTCAGGGAATAATTACCTTTGATATCCTAAGCTAGTTTATCTATAGTATAAATAGATATATTGATGACATTAGTATTTTTATACTGCATTAATTCAAAGTGATAAAATTTCTTTTTGTTTTTTTAATTAGTAAACATTTAAAAAACTTCACGACAAACACATTTTAACTCCACTCATCGCACAAGTTAAAATTATATAATTAATTCATAGTAAAACAAACTAATAATTTTAATATAATAATATTAAGAATATACATTTATTGATTATAATAAAATATAAATTGAATGCGAGGTTGTATTATGAACAAATTTAATAATGATAATATACCAAGTTTAGTTTCTGAAGAAAACGTTGAACTATTAAAAGTTATGGCTCATCCAATACGTCTACAAATTGTTAGTGAATTGGCTAAGAGCAAGAAATTAAATGTAACACAATTAACTAATATTTTGGATATTCCACAATCAACAGTATCGCAACATTTATCCAAAATGAAAGGGAAAGCACTGAAAGCTGAAAGAAAAGGGTTAGAGATATACTATCATATTCAAAACTCCAAAGCTGATAAAATCATACAAATACTAGGTCATGCTAATTAAATTGAAAAAATAGGTGGATGTACACCCAAACAGGGATTACAATTCACCTATTTTTTATTTTATAAAAAACATAAAAACGTTATAGTAAAATTTCTATAATTATAGTCCTTGTTCAACGTATTAAAGATTTTAAAGCGTATGTTATAGAATGTAACGCATCGTAAAAACTTTACAACATATTCATAACAACCACGGTACCCTTTCTCGTTAAAACAAGAAAATAGTAACGTGTTTTTACCTCATAAATAGTCTAAATC
>NZ_JAKUFY010000266.1:0-1137 GCF_022663675.1 Bacillus cereus group sp. BfR-BA-01355 | reverse complement strand
TTTCTTCTGTTCTTCTACTTTCTTTTGTCCTTCCGCTTCAATTGCAACGTTTAATTGTTGCTGAAGAGCCTGAATTTGCTCATCAATAGCTTTCAAGCTAATTTCTTTCTCAATATAGTCATGTTTCTCTTTGATACTGCGAAAGCCTTCATTTACATATACGGACACTTGCTGCATCGACTCATCTTTATTTACCTTTAATTCTTCTTGTATTTGATTGTAAGGAGCCTCTATTTCAGTATATACATTTTGCAGAGCTTCCTTCTCAGCAACAATTTTCCCACGCCCTTGTTGCCATACAGAAATCGCCTGTTTTATTTCTTCAATAGAAGTTGCTTTCGATTTCCCCTTCATCGTTCCATACTCACGCTCAATAAACTGTTTATGTTTCTCAGATTGCTCTTTTAACGTATTAACTGTTTTCGGAAATATAATTGCTGTAGAAAGCGTCGCTTCCACTTTCGTTTCATGAATGAACGCCGCTTCTGTATGCGTCATAATTTGAGATCCTAAATAAAACGTAATAGAACACATACACGGCAATATAAGCATCTTTTTAAAATTACGCGGTCTTTTCAGCATCTTAATCTCTCCCATCGAACATTACGTTCTTTATACAGAACATTATCTATATTATAGTAAAGAACCATTAAAATTGATAGACAAATACTAGAAAAATAGAAAAAGGGCTATCCATGTGATAGCCCTTTTTGTTATTATCTTTCTTCACCTGCTGTTTGTTGTGCATCAAACGTCCAATTTAATTGTAACTTATCGCCTTGGAATTGATTTTGATCTTTTCCATTATCAACGAACTCAAATTTCACTTTGAATTTATCAGATTTACCTGCTGAAATACCTTTTTCATCCCAGAACCAAGCCGATAAATCATTATCTACAGCTGTAAGTGTGTCACCTTTTAATTTATCTAAAGTAGTTTGTTTCACAATTGTCTCATGCTTATCTACATTTTTTAAGAATGTTACTTTAATATGTTTACCAAAATCATCTTTATTATCTTTCTTTACATCTTCTACATTATAATCTGTTTTCAGTAGAACCTTTTTAATATCTAAAGAGCCTTTATTTTCTAGTTTAAATTCTTTTTCAATTGTATCCCCAGGTTTTAAATTCGAT
>NZ_JAKUFY010000265.1:0-1186 GCF_022663675.1 Bacillus cereus group sp. BfR-BA-01355 | reverse complement strand
AGGCATGACAAAATCTCTTGCTTTAACAGTAGAAAACGAAATGTTAGACAAGGGAAATGTAGAAATTACAAAAGTAGATAAAGATAGTCAAAAATTATTAGAAGGCGTAGTCTTCGAAGTTCAAGACGACAAAGGCAAAGTAGTAACAGAAGTAACGACAGATAAAGAAGGAAAAGCAACAATTTCAGATTTATCAGTAGGAAAGTATAAATTAGTAGAAAAAGAAAGCTTACCAGGTTACAAAAAATTAACAGAACCAGTATTATTCGAAATCAAAAAAGGTATGACGAAAGTTTTATCATTGAAAGTAGAGAACGAACTGTTAGATAAAGGTTCAGTAGAGATTACAAAAGTAGACAAAGAAAGTGGCGCGTTATTAGAAGGCGTAACATTCGAAGTGCAAGATGAAAAAGGCAAAGTAGTAACGAAAGTAAAAACAGATAAAGATGGAAAAGCAACAATTTCAGATTTATCAGTAGGAAAATATAAGCTAGTAGAAGTAGAAAGCTTACCAGGATATAAAAAACTAGCGAAGCCAGTATCATTCGAAATCAAAAAAGGTATGATAGAAGTCTTATCATTAAAAGTAGAGAATGAACAGTTAGATAAAGGCTCAGTAGAAATTACAAAAGTGGACAAAGAAAGTGGCGCGTTATTAGAAGGCGTAACATTCGAAGTGCAAGATGAAAAAGGCAAAGCAGTAACGAAAGTAACAACAGATAAAGAAGGAAAAGCGAAAATTTCAGATCTATCTGTAGGAAATTACAAACTAGTAGAAGTAGAAAGCTTACCAGGCTACAAAAAGCTAACAGAGCCAGTATCATTCGAAATTAAAAAGGGTATGACAGAAGTCTTATCATTAAAAGTAGAGAATGAACTAGTAGATAAAGGTTCAGTAGAAATTACAAAAGTAGATAAAGATAGTAAAAAAGTATTAGAAGATGTAGTCTTCGAAGTGCAAGATGAAAAAGGCAAAGTAGTAACGGAAGTAAAAACAGATAAAAATGGTAAAGCAAAAATCTCAGACTTATCTGTAGGAAAGTACAAATTAGTAGAGAAAGAAAGCTTACCAGGTTACAAACAATTAACAGAACCAGTATCGTTTGAAATCAAAAAAGGAATGACAGAAGTTCTATCATTAAAAATAGAAAATGAAATGGTAGATACGGGAAATGTAGAAATTACA
>NZ_JAKUFY010000264.1:0-1192 GCF_022663675.1 Bacillus cereus group sp. BfR-BA-01355 | reverse complement strand
AAATACCTTTCTTTTAATTTTATAAGCCACTTTGCAGAAAAAACACCTATTAAAAAATAGGTGTTTTTTCTTTCCTAATTTCACTGAACTGAACGTAAATAACAAACCATTCCATATATCGGACATATACTATTGTAAGGTCGGCATCCAAATGACCCAAATAAATACCCACGCCAAGAAATAAAACTACAAAGTATTTCTTGGCACCTTTTACATAAAACAAATAAATTATTAGAAAAGTACAAACCCAATTAAAAAATTACACATATAATGTATCCTACCTCTCTTATCAACTTAAAAAGGGATTTATTTTATATAAATCCCTTTTTAAGTATTTAAATATCTAATATAATCTACATAACATAATAATTCCTAAGAACAAAATAAGATAAGAGCCCTCCCCTCTTATCTTTTACTTATATTTATTTCAAGTGTTATTAACCTACGCGTCGAACACTAATAACATCTAGGCTTGTCACATTAAGTGTCCCAGCAGCATCTACCCAAACAAGAAATCCATCCTCTACACGAATAAAGACGCCTGTTCCATCTATCGCAGTTCCGCCTGAAAAAACTGTAATTCTGTCACCTTCTCGTAAACCATTTAATCTTCTATTTCCCACCTAGCTCACCTCCTCATGGTCCCTATTTCTTCAATCTCTATTAGATTCAATACATTTACATTATTTCAAGTGCTATTAAACTACGCGTCGAACACTAATAACGTCTAGGCTTGTCACATTAAGTGTCCCAGCAGCATCTACCCAAACAAGAAATCCATCCTCTACACGAATAAAGACGCCTGTTCCATCTATCGGACCTCCGCCTGAAAAAACTGTAATTCTGTCGCCTTCTCGTAAACCATCCAATCTTCTATTCCCCACTTTGCTCACCTCCTCATGGTCCCTATTTCTTCAATTTCTATTGCATTCAACACATTTACATTATTTAAATGCTATTAACTTACGCGTCGAACACTAATAACATCTAGGCTTGTCACATTAAGTGTCCCAGCAGCGTCTACCCAAACAAGAAATCCATCCTCTACACGAATAAAGACGCCTGTTCCATCTATCGCAGTTCCGCCTGAAAAAACTGTAATTCTGTCACCTTCTCGTAAACCATTTAATCTTCTTCGCCCTTCAAGATTTCTCAGTTCTCTTACTTCCTCACGTCTTCTTCTTCGATTTCT
>NZ_JAKUFY010000263.1:0-1213 GCF_022663675.1 Bacillus cereus group sp. BfR-BA-01355 | reverse complement strand
GACCTGGAAAGGTCCGTCGTAGAGGGTAACAACCCCGTAGTCGAAACTTCGTTCTCTCTTGAATGTATCCTGAGTACGGCGGAACACGTGAAATTCCGTCGGAATCTGGGAGGACCATCTCCCAAGGCTAAATACTCCCTAGTGATCGATAGTGAACCAGTACCGTGAGGGAAAGGTGAAAAGCACCCCGGAAGGGGAGTGAAAGAGATCCTGAAACCGTGTGCCTACAAATAGTCAGAGCCCGTTAATGGGTGATGGCGTGCCTTTTGTAGAATGAACCGGCGAGTTACGATCCCGTGCAAGGTTAAGCTGAAGAGGCGGAGCCGCAGCGAAAGCGAGTCTGAATAGGGCGTTTAGTACGTGGTCGTAGACCCGAAACCAGGTGATCTACCCATGTCCAGGGTGAAGTTCAGGTAACACTGAATGGAGGCCCGAACCCACGCACGTTGAAAAGTGCGGGGATGAGGTGTGGGTAGCGGAGAAATTCCAATCGAACCTGGAGATAGCTGGTTCTCCCCGAAATAGCTTTAGGGCTAGCCTTAAGTGTAAGAGTCTTGGAGGTAGAGCACTGATTGAACTAGGGGTCCTCATCGGATTACCGAATTCAGTCAAACTCCGAATGCCAATGACTTATCCTTAGGAGTCAGACTGCGAGTGATAAGATCCGTAGTCAAGAGGGAAACAGCCCAGATCGCCAGCTAAGGTCCCAAAGTGTGTATTAAGTGGAAAAGGATGTGGAGTTGCTTAGACAACTAGGATGTTGGCTTAGAAGCAGCCACCATTTAAAGAGTGCGTAATAGCTCACTAGTCGAGTGACTCTGCGCCGAAAATGTACCGGGGCTAAATACACCACCGAAGCTGCGAATTGATACCAATGGTATCAGTGGTAGGGGAGCGTTCTAAGTGCAGTGAAGTCAGACCGGAAGGACTGGTGGAGCGCTTAGAAGTGAGAATGCCGGTATGAGTAGCGAAAGACGGGTGAGAATCCCGTCCACCGAATGCCTAAGGTTTCCTGAGGAAGGCTCGTCCGCTCAGGGTTAGTCAGGACCTAAGCCGAGGCCGACAGGCGTAGGCGATGGACAACAGGTTGATATTCCTGTACCACCTCTTTATCGTTTGAGCAATGGAGGGACGCAGAAGGATAGAAGAAGCGTGCGATTGGTTGTGCACGTCCAAGCAGTTAGGCTGATAAGTAGGCAAATCCGCTTATCGT
>NZ_JAKUFY010000262.1:0-1214 GCF_022663675.1 Bacillus cereus group sp. BfR-BA-01355 | reverse complement strand
GTCGTATCGAAAACATTTGCTTCCAGCCAATTATGTTCTTGTTGTGGATATCAAAATAAAGACGTTAAAAATCTAAACCTACGTGAATGGGACTGTCCTTCTTGTCGTACAAACCATGATAGGGATATTAACGCAAGTATCAATCTAAAGAATGAAGCGATAAGGATTCTAACCGCAAGGACTGCGGGGTTAGCCTAATCAATTAGAGTTCGATAGAACTCTTTACTTAGGAATCCCTCACTTCTAAACGAAGTGAAAGTGGGGGTAGTTCAAGGGGGAAGAAGTATAGAATCCAAGCCTTTTCTGTTCTTCTTTTTTATGTAAATTTATATTTAAAAGTTTATTTTCAAATTAGAAAAGATTAGGTCCTCAATAGGTTTTGCCCCAGCCATAAACCTTACGTTCAAAAACAAAGGATAATTCAACTATCAAACTCATATAAAATTTTAATCTTGTCTAAGCATCCATTAGGATATACAATTGATCATCTATTTTTCTTTACATAATCTCCAGATACAGTCCATATCAGCTATAGATTCTTGCCTTATGCTAAATGTAATCAAAAAGCAAGTAGATAAAGATAATGACTAAAACATTAACTCTAGATACTTTTTTGATGAATATTACAAATAAACAGGAGGTAATGAAAAATGATTAAAACATTATTAGCAGGAGCATTTTTAAGTACAGGATTATTAGCGGGTGGTGCAATAGGTGCAGATGATGCGAAAACGGACAATTTAAAGTCAAATGAAAATAGTTCGAATCAATGGGTTACAATGAGTGCAGATGGAACAACGTCTTTCTCAAAAAACTTTGATGTACCTAAAGATACAGTGCCAGCATCTAAAGGAGATGTAAAAACTGTTGAAAGAACAGAAGGTACAGGTACAGATTCTCAAGAAGGAAAAATGGTAGAAACAAAAGAAGGTACAGAATCACAACCTGGAAAACATGCAAAAACTGTTGAAAGAACAGAAGGTACAGGTACAGATTCTCAAGAAGGAAAAATGGTAGAAACAAAAGAAGGTACAGAATCACAACCTGGAAAACATGCAAAAACTGTTGAAAGAACAGAAGGTACAGGTACGGATTCTCAACATGGAAAAATGGTACCAATAAATGAAGAAAATTAAATAATATATAGTTATAACGAAGAGCATCCAAAAAGGGGTGCTCTTTTAATATTAAATGAATAAATTCTTTATGGTTTT
>NZ_JAKUFY010000261.1:0-1270 GCF_022663675.1 Bacillus cereus group sp. BfR-BA-01355 | reverse complement strand
AGTCCGGTGCTCGAGTAGTTAAAGCTACACTGCGCTCCTCTTGGCATAAGCGCCTCGAGCTGCTCGTCCCTCTGAATCCTCCTTTTTAAACATGTATTGAAAGGGAAGTTTAAAAAGTCCGGTGTACACTATGTTTTCATTTTCGAAATATGTATTTTTAGGAATTCTATAACTTTTTCTATACAAATAGTCGGAAAAACGCTAGAATACATGGTAGACCATTTTTGTAATAGGAGTGTAGAGCTGAATGTTACATCAATTTTCACGTAATGAATTAGCCTTCGGTAAAGAAGGACTTGAAATATTAAAAAATAGTACAGTCGGTATTTTAGGAATTGGTGGCGTAGGGTCATTTTCGGCAGAAGCGTTAGCACGTTCTGGCGTAGGACGTCTCGTATTAGTTGATAAAGACGTTGTAGATATTACAAACGTAAACCGTCAAATTCATGCTTTAGTATCTACTGTAGGACGTTCAAAAGTAGAATTAATGAAAGAGCGTATTGCAGACATTAATCCGGAATGTGAAGTAATTGGACTAGAAATGTTTTATACAGATGAAACATATGAAGAGTTCTTTAAACACGGTTTAGATTTCGTAGTGGATGCATCTGATACAATTACGTTCAAAATCCATTTAATTAAACAATGTTTACGTCGTAAAATTAAAATTATCTCATGTATGGGTGCAGCAAATAAAATGGACCCAACTCGTTTCCGTATTGCGGATATCTCTAAAACACATACAGATCCAATTGCGAAAGTAATTCGTACGAAGCTTCGTAAAGAGGGTATTAAAAAAGGTGTAAAAGTTGTCTTCTCTGACGAGAATCCAATCGTAATTCGTGAAGAAGTACGTAAAGAGATCGTACCAGACGAAAATGCAAAAATTCGTAAAGCGAAATTACCACCTTCATCAAATGCATTCGTACCATCTGTGGCAGGCTTAATTATGGCAAGTCACGTTGTACGTGAACGTATTAAAAACGTAGAAGTGAAACGTGTGGGGCAAGAATAAAGTGAAAGCATATATCCATTTTGGATATATGCTTTTTTATATGTATTAAAGAAATAAAAATATTTGCATTACTACTAGTTCAAATGTGAGCAAGGCTAGTAAGTAATGATTATATTTACCCAATCTATTTTGGGCGTTTCTTTGTATGACAGGGAGGAATGTTATTGTCAATCTTTGTCGTTAAATCGATATCCTTTGTCGAATCGTTGATATATTGCAAGTTGTGATAGATATATTTGAAAAATCGTTGATATA
>NZ_JAKUFY010000260.1:0-1285 GCF_022663675.1 Bacillus cereus group sp. BfR-BA-01355 | reverse complement strand
TGGTCTGCCCCCATTTGGTGAGACAAAGAAAAAACACCTAGATAACATGTTTCCTATAAGCTATAGGTGACATATTATCTAATTTTCTCTGAATCCGTTCATTATTATAGTAGTGGATGTATTCATCCACAGTTTGTATTATACTAGAATTATTCGATTGTTTTATATTTTGCGCATAGAATCCTTCGGATTTCAAATGAGAATGAAAGGATTCTATGAGGGCATTATCATGGCAGTTTCCTGTACGAGACATGCTTGTGATAATGCCTTTTTCTGTGGCATATGTTTGAAATTGTTTTGATGTATACACCTTTCCTTGATCCGAATGTAAAATCGTATCAATCACATTTCGCTTTCTTAAAGCCTCTTTTAGAGTATCTAATACAAGAGAAACATCCTGTGTCTCAGCTATTTTATAACTTACAATTTCATTGTTAAACCCATCTATAATAGATGAAAAATAAAG
Source organism: Bacillus cereus group sp. BfR-BA-01355 (assembly GCF_022663675.1). NCBI lineage: Bacteria > Bacillati > Bacillota > Bacilli > Caryophanales > Bacillaceae > Bacillus > Bacillus cereus group sp. BfR-BA-01355. The sequence goes on along the minus strand of NZ_JAKUFY010000260.1, from coordinate 819 downwards.
AGTCTTATTGCCGAACATCAAATACGTGATATCAGTGAACCATTTTTCATTAGGCTTGGTAGCTTTAAATCTCCGTTGTATTCTATTTTTAGCTACCACTGGTTCATGACCGAGCACAAATATCTTTTTCTTTTTTCTAACCCGAGATAATACGTTGTATTTTCTCATGATACGTAATACTTTTTTATGATTCATTACGATGTTAAATTGATCACGTAGACAAGCTGTAACCCGACGATATCCATACCGATATTTATGATGTTGACATATTTCTATTACGGTTTTTTCTTCATGATTAGTTACTGGTTTCTCCTGCTTTTTCCAACGATAATAAGTGGCACGTGAAATATTAAATATGGAACACAGTTCTGCAATTGTAAAAACTGATTGCCATTCCTTTATCATTTTCATTATTTCTTCTTTTCCTCCCACCTCCTTAAGATTTCTTGGCACTTTTCCAGCAATATAATCTTTGCCTTTAAATAACGTATTTCTAATTCTTTTTGTTCAAGTTCTGTTAACCTTTTTAAGCCTTTTCCATGTGCAGATTGTCTTCCAATAGACTGTTCAAACCGATAGGTTTCGCCTTCACGATACCATTTCATCCAAGTTTTAATTTGAGCCACATGCTTAATTCCTAAGGCATCCATAATTTCTTTGTTTTTGAATCCTTGGTGTTTCATTTCAACTACTTTCCACTTTATTTCGGCGGGATAATGCGTCTTTTTCCCCATAAGAAAAACACCTCCATTAAAATCATAACTGATACTTACGATTTAGAGAGGTGTTTTTTTCGTCTCATTCTAAGGGTTCACTCCA
>NZ_JAKUFY010000259.1:0-1301 GCF_022663675.1 Bacillus cereus group sp. BfR-BA-01355 | reverse complement strand
TGAAGTGACCCCTGTCAAGTAGACAGTATTCAAAAAACACAACTAAGCAACCTGAGTTCTATATTTATATGGACTCAGGTTATTTAGTTTCTTTTGGAACCTTTGGTGATTATAAAAGTGTATATATTTGCGCACAGCAAACTTAACCTCATCAGCTGTGCGGAAAGAGTATAAATGAAAACACTCTGACTTAAAGTGACTGAAGAAGCTTTCTATACAAGCATTGTCCCAACAGTTTCCCTTTCTGGACATACTAGCCTTCATCTGATATTTTTTGAGTAGTTGATTATATTGACGAGATGTGTACTGGAACCCCTGATCACTATGCAGGAGAATCCCTTTCACGTTTCGTTTTTTTCTTGCTTTTTTAAGTGTGTCTAGTACTAGTTTTAGGTCATTTCTACGGCTAATTTCATAGGCAACAATTTCATTGTTGTATAGGTCTTTAATAGCGGATAAGTACAATCTCTGTCCATTGAAAATCAAATAGGTAATATCTGTTACCCATTTTTCGTTTGGTTTGGAAGCTTGAAAATCCCTGTTCAGATGGTTATCTGAAATCACATAAGCTTCTTTCTTCCCGTAATAAGGTCGTTTTCTCCTAATAATAGCTTTGATACCTAGTTCACCCATCAACCTTTGTATACGTTTGTGATTAAAATGAAGGTTATAAGTGGCTTTCAGCCAAACTTGTACTCTCCTGTATCCATAAATCCCTTTAAGTTTTTTATGACACTCCAATATCTTCTTTTTTATTTCGGTATCTTCCAATTGTTTTTCAGAAGGCGTCAACTGTCGCTTAATCCATTTGTAGTACCCACCTCTAGTTACTCCAGCGATATCACATAGAATGGTAACTGCATAACCTTTTTCTGATAGCCCTTTGATGGCTTCAAACTTCCTCGTTTTTGGTACAGATTCCACTCCTCCTTTTACATCCCTAAGAGCTTTTTTAACATTGCATTCTCCGCTTCTAATCGTTTCATTTTAGCTTCTGGATCTTCTGGATTGTTTTTTGGTCTACCTATACCTGGACCTTTCGTTTTACCACGTTTTTCTTCTAGTCCTTTGATACCTTCAGCTTCAAAGTGTTTCACCCAACGTCTTACTACCGAGTGATCAATTCCTAATTCTTTAGCAACCGTTTTGTATCCCATTCCTTCTTTCAAGTATAAATTTACTGCTTTTTTCTTAAATTCTATATCATAAGTTACTCTAATTTTGCCCATAGAAAAATCCCCTCCATAGTAAACAGATTAATGTGCTTTCTTTTTACTGTCTACTATAAGGGGATCATATCA
>NZ_JAKUFY010000258.1:0-1332 GCF_022663675.1 Bacillus cereus group sp. BfR-BA-01355 | reverse complement strand
AACAGTGTTTTCATGGGAGAAACAAAAAATCCCGAGAAAATCAATCAACCAAATGATTTACTGTATTTGATTTATACATCAGGAACAACAGGAAAACCAAAGGGTGTTATGGTTGAACAAAAGGGCGTAGCAAATACCCTTCAATGGAGACGGAGGGCTTATAATTTTAAAGAAGGGGATACGATACTTCAACTTTTTTCTTTTGCATTTGATGGATTTGTTACAAGCATGTTTACTCCACTTCTATCAGGAGCACATGTGTTACTTCAAAGTGATGAAAAAGCTAAAGATGTACTTGCGATAAAATCCCATTTAGCTCATGATCGTGTTACCCATATGCTTATTGTTCCAATGCTGTATAGAGCACTTTTAGAAGTAATATCAATGGAAGATACTCAAACGTTGCGAGTGGTCACGTTAGCTGGAGAAGCATTTAATCAAAATTTAATAGAGAAGAGTTTGATTAAATGTCCTACTGCAGAAATTACCAATGAATATGGTCCTACAGAAAATAGTATAGCAACCACAATTATGAGACGTTTGGAATGCCAAAAGAGTATAAGCATTGGGCGGCCAATAGACAATATAAAAATATACATCTTAGATGGAGAAAAACTTCAGCCAATCGGTGCGCCTGGAGAATTATGTATAGCGGGGGATGGTCTGGCGAGAGGATATCTGAATAGACCAGAACTGACAGCTGAAAAATTTATCGACAATCCATTCGGGGAAGGAAAGTTATATCGAAGTGGAGATTTGGCACGATGGCTTCCTGATGGAAATATTGAATATTTAGGAAGAATGGATGAACAAGTCAAAATCAGAGGATTCCGAATTGAGCTTGGTGAAATTGAGAATGTGATTAGAAAAGTAGAGGGAATTACAGATACAGCTGTAGTTGTCAAAGAAGATCAAAACGGCGAACAGGCAATTAGTGCGTATGTTACAGCTGAAAGTGAATACAGTATGAATGATCTCAAAGAGGTAATCCGTAAGGAGTTACCAGAATATATGGTACCAGCGTATATGATGCAAATTGCGGAGATACCAGTCACGAAAAATGGGAAATTAGATAAGAGGGCATTGCCTGAAATTGAAATGAAGAGTGATAAAGAATATATCGCACCGAGAACTGAGACAGAGAAGGTATTGAGTGAAATATTTAGTCAGATATTAGATGTGGAACATATAAGTATAAAAGATGGTTTCTTTGAATTAGGTGGACATTCTTTGAAAGCTACAAGATTAGTTAACAGAATTGAAGCTGAAACAGGAAAGAAAGTACTTCTGAAAGAAGTGCTATCAAACTCTACTGTGGAAAATCTCGCAGAG
>NZ_JAKUFY010000257.1:0-1398 GCF_022663675.1 Bacillus cereus group sp. BfR-BA-01355 | reverse complement strand
TTCATAATATGTATATAGTAGTATTTCAAACCATTTCGGATTACTTAAGTCGATGATGAAGGAGCCTGTAAAAAAGGCTTCTTATTTTTTAAAAATAAACGTTTGTTTAAGCTGTATGTTCGGTAGAAAGAAACTCATGTAGTTCAAAGGTTAAGAAAGAAAAATAAGAAATTAATCAAACGTTTGTTTAAGATATATGTTTGGTGCAGAATCTAAAAAATTTATATATTTATTTTTTTCTTAACAAATGGCGGAAAAATAAGAAAAATTCGCAGGATTATTAAAAATTATCACGAAATAAGTAAAAGTTTAGCGAATAATGGTTTGAAATAATAAAACGTTTTCTATATGATAAAGGTAAAGGTTAGTAAAAAAGTAGGTGAATTTATGACAGTAACATTTTATTCATATCCAAAGTGTGGCACATGTCAAAAGGCAAAGAAATGGTTTGAGGCAAACGATGTAGCATATGAGATGATTCATATTGTTGAAAATCCACCATCAAAAGAAGATTTACGTAATTTACATGAAAAAAGTGAATTACCATTAAAAAAATTCTTTAATACAAGTGGAATGCGTTACCGTGAACTTGGTCTGAAAGATAAGTTGAAAGATGCAAGCGAAGACGAAATGTACGAGCTTTTAGCATCTGATGGCATGTTGATTAAACGTCCAATTGTAACAGATGGAACGAATGTAACACTTGGTTTTAACGAAGAGCAGTTTGAAAGTGTGTGGAAAAAGTACCAATAAGGTATTTTTACATAATTAATACATTCACTGGAGGTACAGTCATGAGCATTCCAAATAATTTACGTTACTCTGAAGAACACGAATGGGTAAAAACTGAAGGTAATGAAGTTGTTATCGGTATCACTCACTTTGCACAAGGTGAGCTAGGCGATATCGTATTCGTTGAACTTCCTGAAGTAGGTGCAACAATCGAAGCTGACGAGCCATTCGGAAGCGTAGAATCTGTTAAAACAGTTTCTGAGTTATACGCACCTGTAAGCGGTAAAGTTGTAGCAGTAAACGAAGAATTAAGTGACCAACCAGAACTTGTTAACGAATCTCCATACGAGGGTGCATGGATGGTTAAAGTTGAACTTTCTGATGCAAGCCAAGTTGAGAAGTTATTAACTGCAGAAAAATATGCAGAAATGACAAACCAAGACTAATTATAGTCGACTAAAGGACAGCCTTTGTGCTGTCCTTTTTTATTTTATGTAAAATAATGAATGTAGAATCATATACTAATTATCGTGTAGGAGAACGTTTTTTGAAAAAAATTTTCGTTTAATCTTTATGCAGGTTTAGCCGTTTTTGCTTTTCGTTGTCTAGCTCCAGCGACTAGATTGTTCGGTGGCTTCGCTTCTTCCTACAAGGCAAAAAGCGCCT
>NZ_JAKUFY010000256.1:0-1450 GCF_022663675.1 Bacillus cereus group sp. BfR-BA-01355 | reverse complement strand
TACTTTAATATTAGTGACAGTTGGTATAGTGACATACCAGTTATTTACCGCTTCTAATACATCAAAGAAAGCAATTGCTCAAGAAAAGAAAGCAACAAAGATAGAAGAGAAGAAAACTGAAGATAAAGAAACAGCAAAGCTAGAAGAGAAATCAAAAGCAGAAAAATCGGTAAAAACAAACGGAAATGAAAATAATGAGGAAGAAAAAGCGGCATCTCAAGAAAAGGGTTCTCAAACTAATCCTTCTTGGAAGCCAATTGGTACCGAGCAAGGAGCAAAACCTGAAATGAAATTTAAAGAAGGAACAGTAGATTGGAGTGAGATGAAAAAAGCAATTTCTTATGCTGTTGATGTTCCAGAGAGCCAATTGATTTTCGATTTTATTGGGAATAATGGTAATAATAAAGCCTACGGTAATGTACGAGATAAGCAAAATAATAAAAAATATAAGGTTAATATTGATTGGGTAGAAAATCAGGGGTGGAAACCAGCATCTGTTCAGGTGGTAAGATAAATAATAGAAATGTAATGATGTAAATCAGCTGTCCATATGGGCAGCTGATTATTTTTTTGCTTAGCTTATTTAAAAAAAAACGCTGGTGGTACCTCGTTGAGAAATATGAATCAAATCTATATTTTGTTTTATTTACCTCACTATTTTATCCATAACTTCTTTATATTTATGATAGTAATTAGTTTCAAATAAATATGGGGATAGTTGGACTAAACAAAATGTTCCTTATAAGTAGTAAGTATCTTTTGCGATTTTAATTTATAATTATTTATAAAAAAGAAAAGACACCCTAAGGTGCCTTCCTTCGACTTGAACCATCTTAATTTTAATAATATATTGGACTCCCATCCAAATATTATTTTACCATGTTAAGTTATTTTATTCATTGAGAAATATGTTTTAAATCTATATTTTTAAAAAATATATAGATTTGAACAATATGTATACGAGCCGCATATCAAAAAAAAAGACACTCTCAAGAGTGCCTCTCCTTAGCAGCCGAATCCGCCGCCCCAACAGCTAGCGCCAACGATGATTAATAAGATGAAGAGCACAACAAGTAAGGCAAATCCGCCGCCGAAACCACAGCCTCCACCACAACTACCGCCATAGCCCATATTAACTCCTCCTTCCATAAAGACCATTTATTAATGGATTTAATTTAATTTATGTTTTTAAGGATGAATGGAGCAGGTCCTTAAAAAAATAAAAGGATTTTGGAAGTTAAAAAGAGTTGACGACCTTATTTTTGTCACCGGTATTTTGTCTTCTACATATTGTATTTTATTCTGTGTATTGGGGGAAGGAGGATCTTATGGCTAATTCTGAGATGATTTTACGTTTACTTACGGATTTAAAGATTGAACAACAATTGTTGAAAGAACAGTTAGAAAAAATGCAAACAGCTGTGACTATTCTTGAAGAAAAATCAGTGAC
>NZ_JAKUFY010000255.1:0-1468 GCF_022663675.1 Bacillus cereus group sp. BfR-BA-01355 | reverse complement strand
TAATCTGTACCCTTTGTAAAGGACATTTTGAAAAAAGTTAGGCAACATCAAGAAGATGATTTCTGTATCCAACAGGAGTCATCTTTTTTAAATTCCATTGATATCTATAGTGATTATAGTACGTCATATATTTCTTAATCTCTTGTTTCAACTCAGTAAAAGACTCGCAAGGTTTTATATGTGCTTCATCTTTCAGATGACCAAAAAATGATTCTTGTGGAGCGTTATCCCAACAGTTCCCTCTTCTTGACATAGATTGTCCGAGCTTTAGCTTTTTGACTAATTTTTGGTAGGTAGGGCTTGTGTAGTGGGCTCCTTGATCTGAATGAATATATGCGCCTTCAGTCAATGGAATCCTCTTATTCCGTTGTAGTTTATGAAGAGTTGTTGTTACGAGGTCTAATGTCATCTGTTCTGAAACATGGTAAGCTAAAATTTCATTGGTTGAGCCATCTAAAATTGTAGATAAATAAGCTCTTTTATTCTTACCGTAAATTAAATAAGTGATATCTGTAAGAAGCGTTTTTCCTGGGATATTTTGTTTGAATTCTCGATTTAATTGATTCCGCACTACTCGATGTTCTTTTGAAGCTTTCAGCATTCTTTTATAAGGATTTGCTTTCCGAATCGGACAGACAATCTCATATTTTTTCATAATTCTACGGATACGCTTTAAATTGTAGACAACTTGAAACTGACCCGCCAATGTCATCTTTATCTGACGAGCCCCCTTCTTTCTATTTCTAAATCGAAGTGCTTTTAATATGGTTTTCTTCAAGATTTCATCTCGATCACTCTTTTGTTTCCGTTGTTCTTGAGCTGAAATTGAAAAGTAATTATAGTATCCCGAACGGGATACACCAGCTACTTTACACAAATAACTGACCATATTCCTTAAGTTGTATTTCATGATGACAGAACGAATCAAGATGAATTTCTGACTAGGTGGTAGTGTTATTTCCTTTTCATCCTCCCTTCCATAAGTTTGATTTTTTTTAGCAATTCGTTTTCCGCCTTTAGTAAGTTTCGTTCGGCTTCTAAACGGGCATACTTTTCTTCTAACGTAAACTCTCTCTCAAGAGTTCTTCCAGCGTTTTCGATACGTGTATCCCTTAAACCCAAAACACCATTTTTTCTATAAGCAGCACGCCATCTACTTCCCGATGACATAACCCGTTTCATTCCAATCATATCTATATCAAAAACACATTCTTCAAAAATATTTCGAGGTAGCTTTCCTTTTTCATTTTCCTCAATAAAAATATGCTTAAATTCCTCTGTATAAGTGATACTTTTCTGACTTACAGATTTTACGTATAAGTTATTTGATAGAATTTGAATTTCTCTTTCTGTAAATAGCTTTTTTGTCATTTTCAACATTCTCCGATCCCAATTTTCCTTTTATTATACAAGAAATACCCTATAGAATAGACTTTTTTCAAGTGTCTATTCTATAGGGTACATTTTA
>NZ_JAKUFY010000253.1:0-1489 GCF_022663675.1 Bacillus cereus group sp. BfR-BA-01355 | reverse complement strand
TCTCTTCCTTTTTCTCTTCTTTCTTCGCTCCGCTATCTTTCACTTCAGCTTTTGTTTTCGTTACTTCACTTGTTTGTGTTTGTCCTGTTGCATTCGCAATCTTCTTATTCCAGTACAGTTTACCACTCACAACCGAAGCAACAAACAATACAAAAATAACAAGGACAAGTACTGCTTTCTTATTCATCGATTCACCTCATCTATTAATCTCACAATATATAATACTAATATAAATCCATGCAAAAATAAACCCAACTCCTTCCAAAGGAGTTGGGTTATTACATACTACTTAGTCACTTCAAGATGCGCTCTTAATTTATTCGTTAAATCTTGTTTTGCAGCATCCGGAACATAGTAGTACCAAATACCATCAGCAGCTTTGTGGCCGTCACCTGGGATTTGAATATCTTCACTATTCTGTAGACAATCTTTATAATTCTTTTGCATATCAAACATTTGATCTTGCGTTAAATTTGTCTTCACATTCTTTTGAATTGCTGTTAACACATCACCATAACTTGTTAAAGAAGAGAAAGTTGCGCCTTTCTTAATAACAGCTTGCATCACTTGGCGTTGACGCATTTGACGACCAAAGTCACCTCGCGGGTCTTCTTTACGCATACGTGTAAATGCTAGCGCTTGATCACCTGTTAAGTGCACATTACCTTTAGCAAAATGATGACCATTTTGTGTAAACTCTAAATCATTATTTACATCTACTCCACCGACTGCATCAACGATATCTTTAAAACCTTCCATATTCACTTCAATATAATAATTAATAGGAACATTTAAGAATTTTTCTACTGTTGCAACAGACATGTCTACGCCACCAAATGCATAAGCGTGGTTGATTTTATCACTTTTACCTTTTCCAACGATTTCTGTATATGTATCACGGGGGATACTTACTGTTTTCATTGAATTATTTTTAGGATTTAATGTAATGACCATTAAAGAATCTGAACGTCCTTTATCTTCACCACGTTCATCGGCCCCTAATAATAGGATGGAAACTGGTGCTGATTTACTAATTTTTTCTTCTTGTTTATTACCTTCGTCACGCTTTAATGGTTTATGGACCTCATCTAATGTTTTTGAAACTTTTGAATATACATTATAGGCATATACTCCTCCACCTATAATCATTACTCCTATAATCCCTAGTATCCATAATAGGATTTTCTTTTTCATTACTATAGACCTCTTCTTTCATTTATTCTGAATAAATGTCCAGATAATACTAAAACTAATTTAGTCTATTATACTAAGAATGAAATTCTATAACTAGTATATTCTCTGCTCAGTAACCATGCTTTTAATTATTTTACTTTGTAATAATCTACATACCAATTAGCAAATTCCTGTAAACCTTTTTCTATAGAAGTTTTAGGTTTAAAATCTACAGCTTTTTGCAATAAATTAGTTGATGCATAAGTAGCCGGTACATCTCCTGGTTTAATAGGCTCAAATACTTTTTCAAATATAA
>NZ_JAKUFY010000252.1:0-1511 GCF_022663675.1 Bacillus cereus group sp. BfR-BA-01355 | reverse complement strand
TTTTCTGTTCCTTCACCTGGTTTTTCCGGACCTTTTTCTGTATCTTTTTTATTTGTAATTTGAAGCTTTACAACTTCAATTTTTTCATTAGAAATCGTAAATTTCATTTCCTTATCGGATAAAGTATATCCTTCTGGCGCTTGGATTTCTTTTAAAGTGTAATCTCCTGGTTCTAACTTCTTAGAAGTCGCTTTACCGCTCTTGTTTGTTGTTAATGTGTCGATTTTTGTTCCGTCTTTCCAAATTTCAAACACTGCGCCTGCTAAAGTTTTATTTGTATTATTGGCATCTACCTTTGTAATTTCTAATTGACCTGTAATTTCTTCTTTCACTTTTTCATTCATAACTTCTTGTTTTACTACTTCATTTGCTACAACGTTTACTTCTACTGTTACTTCTAACGCCTTATAACCTTCTGGTGCTTTCGTTTCTTCTAACGTATACTTTCCTGGCACTAAGCTTTCGAATTTCACAACGCCGTCTTTATTCGTTGTTTTCGCTTCTCCAACTACTTGACCAGCTTCGTTCTTTAATTTAAATTCTGCACCTGCTAGAACTTTTCCACTCTCCGAATCCTTTTTGATTACTTGTAAGCTTCCTAGTTCTTTTGCGTTTTCTACTTGTACTTCTACTACTTTGTTTGCTTCCACAACGACTTCAATTTCTTCTTTTAACAATTTATATCCTTGTGGTGCTTTCGTTTCTTTTAATGTGTACTTTCCTGGCTCTAATTTCTGTGAAACTACTTTACCAGTTTTATCTGTTCGTAACGTATCTACTTTTTTACCATCTTTATACACTTCGAATTCTGCATCTGATAATACTTTCGTTTTATCTTCCGCATCTACTTTTACAATTTCGAATTGACCAAGGCTCTTACTGTTCGTTACTTTTACATCAACAACTTTTTCACCGTCAACTGTTACATGAATTATTTGTTTTGTTAACTCATAACCTTCTGGTGCTTTTGTTTCTTCTAACGTATATTCACCTGGCACAAGTCCGTCTACTTTAACCGTTCCAGACTTATCTGTTGTAATTCCTTCTTTTACAACATTTCCTTTCGCATCTTTCAATGTAAATTTTGCGCCTGCTAAGCGTTTCGTTTGATCTTTATCATCCATTTTAATAATTTGTAGAGAACCTAAGATTTTTTCGTTTTCTGCCTCTACTTTTACTACTTCTTTCTCGTTTTGAATTGTTACTTTCCATTCTTTATTTGAAAGCTTGTAGCCCGCTGGTGCTTTCGTTTCTTTCACTGTGTATTCACCTAGCGGTAATTTCGGTGACATCACTTTTCCACTCTCATCTGTTTTTAGTTCTGCTACCTTTTTACCATCTTTATACACTTCGAATTCTGCACCTGATAACAATTTCGTTTTATCATTCGCATCTACTTTCACGATTTCAAATTGACCTGTTACTTTTTCATTCGTAACTTCTTGTTTTACTACTTCGTTCGCTACAACGTTTACTTCTACTGTTACTTCTAACGCCTTATAACCTTCTGG
>NZ_JAKUFY010000251.1:0-1585 GCF_022663675.1 Bacillus cereus group sp. BfR-BA-01355 | reverse complement strand
AAGGAATTGGTTTAACGTTTAAATCATAGCCAGTTGGAGCTTTCATTTCAATGAACTGATAGTCTCCCGGACGCAAATCAGAAACAGAAATCTTCCCATCTTTATCAGTAGTTAAATCAGAACGAACATCCTTGCCGTCCATATCCACAATTTTAAAGATAGCCCCTTCAAGAATAGTGCCGTCGATGTCATCAACTTTAGTTAATTCAACAGCGCCTTTCGTTAAGCTGTTAGTAGCAGTAACAGAAGTTTTAGCAGTTTGACTCTTTTCAACAGTAAACTTGATAGGATTTTGATTTAAGTCGTAATGCTTAGGAGCTTTCATTTCAATGAACTGATAGTCACCCGGACGTAAATCAGAAACAGAAATCTTACCATCTTTATCAGTAGCTAAATCAGAACGAACATCCTTGCCATCCATATCCACAATTTTAAAGATAGCCCCTTCAAGAGTAGTGCTGTCGATGTCATCGACCTTAATTAATTCAACTGCACCTTTCGTTAAGCTATTCGTAGCAGTAACAGAGGTGATTTTTTCTTGGCCTTTTTTAACTGTGAACTTAATAGGTGTTTCGTTTAAGTCATAGTGTTCAGGAGCTTTTGTTTCGATAAACCCATAGTCTCCTGGTGGTAATTCATCCACAACTAAACGGCCGTTTTTATCAGTAGTTAAATCGGTACGGACGTCGTGTCCATCCTTGTTAACAATTTTAAATACTGCCCCTTCAAGTGTTGTGTTTTTCTTGGCATCATCCACTTTTATTAATTCTACAGCACCCTCAGTTAAGCTATTTGTAGCAGTAACTTGGAGCTTTTCTTTTTGGCTTTTCTTAATTGTAAACTTAATAGGTGTACTATCTAATTTATAGTGTTCAGGAGCCTTCGTTTCAATAAATTGATAGTCCCCAGGACGTAAATCAGAAACAGAAATTTTTCCATGTACATCTGTTGTAAGCTCAGTGCGAATGTCATTACCATTCATATCAGTAATTTTAAATATCGCATCTTTAAGAGCGGTACCATCAACATCATCCACTTTAGAAAGCTCCACAGTGCCTTTCGTTAAGCTATTTGTAGCTGTAACAGAGACAGGCTCAGCTTGGCTCTGTGTGATTGTGAATGGAATTGGCTCTTTGTTTAAATTGTAGTGTTTCGGAGCTGTTGTCTCGATGAATTGATAATCACCAGGACGTAGGTCAGAAACGCTAATTTTACCTTGTTGATTCGTAACAAGATCTTTGCGAATTACAGTACCATTCATATCTGCAATTTTAAATACTGCGCCTTCAAGAGTAGTGCCATCAACGTCATCTACTTTAGAAAGTTCCACGCCGCCTTTTGTTAAACTATTTTTCATAGTAACGGTAGCGATATCTTTTTGGCTTTTTTCAATTGTAAATATAATTGGTTTTTTGTCTAAATCATAGTGTTCAGGAGCCGTTGTTTCAACGAATTGATACGTACCAGGACGTAAGTTTTCGACAACGATTTTACCTTCACTGTTTGTTTTTAAATCTGTTTTAAGTACCTTGCCATTTTGATCTAGTAAATTAAATACCGCATCGGCAAGTTTTGTTTGATCGTT
>NZ_JAKUFY010000250.1:0-1615 GCF_022663675.1 Bacillus cereus group sp. BfR-BA-01355 | reverse complement strand
TATACAAAACATACTAAGATTAGTAGTGCAGACCAAGGCATTGGTTCGCACTACTATTTTTTATATAGTAGAAGTGAAGAGAAGGTCGTGGGTGTCTTGGGATCCTGAATCCGTATACAAAACTGACCTTCTTCACTTACCTTATTTGAATCAGTTTTTAGTATGTTGGTCTTCGAGATCGTGTATAAGAAATGAGAATCGATAAGTGTAAGTTGAAGACTTCAATTCCACCTGAGGAGGAGCTATATGAAACATGTTATTGCATTTGATGTCAGTATGGGTAAAAGTTATATGGTAATTTATAATGCACAAAAACAATGCGTATTCGAAAGTGAAATCAAGCATTCTAAGCCTGATTTTAAAAAACTACAAGAAAAGATACATAAGCTTACAGATGAAACCGGCGAATCACCTAAAATTGTATTCGAAGCAACAGGGATCTATTCCAGACAGCTAGAACGATTTATGCAAAATAACCAGTATACATATTGTTTATTAAATCCATTAGAAGCCAAAATACAATGTGATTCCTTGCGGATTCATAAGACAGACCGAAGCGACGCACACCGATTAGCTCTCACCCATTTTACAGTTACCCGAAGGGCATCTACCGCAACTGATAATTTATTCTATCAGTTAAAATCTCTATCTAGATTATATAGTGAACTGGATGATGAATTATCAATAATTCGCGGCCGTATGCATAAAGTAATCCAATTAACATTTCCAGAATTGGAAAGAATATTTACTAGTAAATCTGATTTGTTTTTAAATTTTGTTCAACTATTTCCTCACCCAGATTGTGTTTTAGGTCTTTCTAAAACCATTATAAAAAATCGTATTCGTGCCAACACCAATAAAAAAATATCAAATATTACGGCGGAGAAAAAAGCGATTCAGATACTTGAAATAGCGAAAATTTGCTATCCTGCTGTTTCTCAGAACGATGTTCTGTGTGACCAGCTCAAATTATACGCAAGGCGCTATCAAGAGCTTCTTCACCAAAAAGAAAGCTGTATTAGCAAGATGGTGTACGTAGCTAAGCAACGTGCAGAATACGATATCATTCGCAGTCTCCCTGGGATTGGACCCAATACTGCCGTACGCTTGATGGCTGAAATAGGAGATATTACTCGTTTTAACAATAACAAGCAACTCAATGCATTTGCTGGTATTGATATACGCCGTTTTCAATCAGGTAAAACCTTTTTTAAAGATAAAATCAATAAACGTGGAAATAAGCATTTGCGGAAGCTCCTTTTCCTTATCATCCAGAACATGATTAAACAACGACGTTACGGACAAAATCATATTGTTGAGTATTACGATAAATTAAAAACGCAACCTTATAACAAGTGTCATAAAGTTGCGTCCATTGCATGTGTAAATAAATTATTGAAGCTTCTCTTCTATCTCATTACACATAATATGCACTATGATTATCGGTTCACCGCCTGAAACCATAGTTTCATCCATCATACCATATCTTCCCCCTAGTAAAAAATGAACACATATTAGGGGTATTTGGTTTGCATTCTATTCGGCTTGAAATTTCTGGAATCCAATCAATTATAGCTCTAAAAAACAGTTGACTAATCGTAAGAAAGACACCCAA
>NZ_JAKUFY010000249.1:0-1679 GCF_022663675.1 Bacillus cereus group sp. BfR-BA-01355 | reverse complement strand
AGTCTAAACTTTCACTTTGACGTATTTGTTGAAGCAAGAAACTATAAACTAATATTTATTAGTTTACTTTGGAACTTTTTATAAAAATTTGTATAAAATAGAGTGAAATTAGAGATGTATTAAGATGAAAATGGTATTTTTTCAAACAAAAAACCTAGTAAAAACTAGGTTTTTTGTTTAACTCATTTATGTTCTACATAAGAAATCCCAAAATAAAAAATTCATTTAAAATATTTACATTCTAACACTTTTATGAAATCCAACATAAAATGCTATGAGCATTTACAACATAGTTTTGGTCATTAATAAAAAAGCCACAGTAATTGCTTTGGTTTTTCTTATTGGAACTGTGAAAGTAAACTTCTATTCATTAGTTTACATTGGAACTTTTTATTATTTGTTGTATAAAATAGCATGAAATTAAAAGTGTATTAAGGTGAAAAAATGTATTTTTTTAAACAAAAAGCTTAGTTTTTACTAGGCTTTTTGTTTAACTTATTTATATTCTATATGGGTTAGCACCAACATGGTACGAATTTCATAGACTAAGAAGTTAGTGAAACACTTTCTATATCTTCACAACTTATGAATGTATAAATAGTAGACTCTGGTGTTATAGAGCCTTCTTCTTCCAATATAACTAAACAAAGAGTTTGATTTAATCCTAGAAAAGTAGCAGGTCCAATAATTTGTCCAGATCTAGTTGTAATTGTAACGACAGTTCCTATTGGCCAAGAAGTAAATAAAAAACAAGCTATGCCCGTACAATTTGCCATTTTTGTCCCTCCGAAATTTTAATATATATGTTTATGATGTAGATATCTTTAATGTATGTATTAAAATACTAAAACGTTTGGACAAATAGAGAAAGGACACCCTAAAGCGTTCCTCTGACCTGAAATACGCACGATACTTTTAATAATAAATACATAACAAATCCTAAAGTAAAACATTTATTAAAAAGCTTTACATTTTAATACTTTTTAAAAATTCAACGTATAATGCTATGAGCATTTACAACATAGTCTTGGTCGACAAAAAGAAAAACCAAAGCAATTGTTGTGGTTTTTCTTAATGATACAGTGAAAGTAAACTAATATTCAAAAGCTTACTTTTGAATATTGTATTATTACTGGATAAGTAGTTTAGACTTTCATGTCCCTTTATTGAGACATGAAAGTACCTACAAAATTTATGATAATGGCTATTTATCAACGATTGTTCATGAAATTTTAGTTTAGACTTTTATGTCTTTCTGCAGTTGTAAAAATGGACAAAGACATAAAAATGGATATTTCTATACCTATCATTGTTTTTGAACAAGAAAAGTTGATGCTTCCAAACAGCTAGATAACTGAGTTAAAGTAGTCTTAGCGACATTTTGGCTCATCCATACACATAAAGCGACTAAATCTTTTGATTGATATTTACTGGTTCTTTTTACAAAACCAACATCTCTAGCAAGATTCCGTAAGGTATTTAGAGATAAAAAAACTTGAATTTCTTGAGCAAATAGTTGTAATTCGTCAGACACAGAAACAGACATAAAAAACGCCATCCTTTCCTATTGGAGTGAACCCTTAGAATGAGACGAAAAAAACACCTCTCTAAATCGTAAGTATCAGTTATGATTTTAATGGAGGTGTTTTTCTTATGGGGAAAAAGACGCATTATCCCGC
>NZ_JAKUFY010000248.1:0-1729 GCF_022663675.1 Bacillus cereus group sp. BfR-BA-01355 | reverse complement strand
GATTCAGGATCCCAAGACACCCACGACCTTCTCTTCACTTCTACTATATAAAAAATAGTAGTGCGAACCAATGCCTTGGTCTGCACTACTAATCTTAGTATGTTTTGTATAAAAAAACCATTTTACACATCAAAAAAAGCGCTTATATAGCGCTTTTTGAAAAGTAGGTTTCAGATCACACTCCCACATGTGACCTAAATACATGTGCACAAGTAGTATATGTAAATTTGACTTAAATTGTGCAAATAAATTAACAATACAGGAATGGAGTGAAATGGCACTTGTTTGAATATATGGGAAATAATTAAAAAACAAGCTAGTTCGTATCAATGATTAAGCCTACTGAAAATTTTTTCATTAGAATTTATTGTGTTCGTTATTCGTAACAAAATCATTCACTATCCAAATATACAATAAACGTATTTAAGAGCTATTTTAAGTATAACGAAAATTCATAATCATACAATGATACAGAAAGGCTTTTCACATGTTATCTATCTCTTAAACCCGAAAAGACATCTAATTAAGGTGTCTTTTTATTTTTCACCTTTCAAGGAGAACAAGCATATATTAGAGTATAGGACGAGCTTGAACGCTTCTCCTCCATTCTAAGTTTTGGTTAGAACTCCTTATACATTAAGAGCATCTATTGTCCTGGATGCTCTCTTTTTACTGAAAAAAATGTGCGTTTAATGCTGTGAAATAGCATTATTTCACAGCACCTATTTTTTGTACGTAGATTTTCTAAACTTTTTAATGATAATACTTAAAATATGAAGAATGTAATTGAGTTTCGATTGAAGTTCTAATAAAATGTCCAAATTTGATTAATTAGTACAGCCATTAGTCAACTAACAAACACTTGTACTAGTTTAGTAATGATAAATAAGATTGGGAAAAATGTATAGAATGAAGATTCAACATAGAAATAACTCATATACATTCACATCGAAAAAGGTTGTCTCATAATATATTAAGACTGTTCTATTAAGATGTTATAAGGGCGTGAGTATATGGAAGACGTAAATTTGAAAATTGACAGTCTAAAATCAGAACACAAAGAGATCATGCGTGATATTCGTAATTTAGAAACTCGAATAATAATTAACGAGAAAGACATTTCTACAATTAATAAGCAATTAGAAAAAATCAGCACAAATACTTCTTGGATTTTACGGATAATTATCAGTACGATAATTATGGCTGTTCTAGGTTTGATACTAAGGGGGACAATTTAAAATTCCAAAAAATACTTTTGAAAGAGAGACAAGTGTCTTTCTATTTTTTTGAAGAAGTATATGATGGGAAAATATGGTGAACGAAAACCCTCCTTTATCATTTAATTAACTAGGATTACAAATTAAAATGGTGACAAATTATGTAATATTTATATAGGAGATTGGATGCCTAGAGAAAAAGATGAAATGATTATAATAGTTAATCAAATAAAAAAATTACAGTGGGATGATTGGCGCATGAATTTGGTGTATCAACATAAAGCTTTTCTGTTAAATTCAATATATAAGTATTTTAATTTTATGAATATGGATTGCTTGTATAGGTCCATTCATCTTTAGTCATATAATGTTAATATTTTAGTATTAGGTTTGTACTTTTTTAATAATTTATTTGTTTTATGTAAAAGGTGCCAAGAAATACTTTGTAGTTTTATTTCTTGGCGTGGGTATTTATTTGGGTCATTTGGATGCCGACCTTACAATAGTATATG
>NZ_JAKUFY010000247.1:0-1768 GCF_022663675.1 Bacillus cereus group sp. BfR-BA-01355 | reverse complement strand
TGATTATGTGGAAACGGGTATTCCGCTGAATGCAAACGTATCATCGGAATTACTTATTAATATTTTCATTCCAAATACACCTCTTCATGACGGAGCGGTAATTATGCAAGGAAGTACAATTAAAGCAGCAGCATGCTATCTTCCATTATCAGAAAGTCCGTTTATTTCTAAAGAATTAGGAACTAGACATCGTGCTGCAATGGGAGTTAGTGAAGTTACTGATAGTATTACAGTAGTTGTGTCTGAAGAAACTGGTCAAATTTCTTTAACGAAAAATGGTAAGTTGCATCGTGATTTGAAGACAGAACAGCTGAAGGATATGTTATTAGCTGAATTTAGTGGGAACGAAAAAACGACTTCTTCGTCTTTATGGAATTGGAGGAGAAAGCGTCATGGATAAGTTAATGGAGAATCATTGGTTTTTAAAAGGGATCTCATTACTATTGGCGTGTATGCTTTTTATGTCAGCGACGTTAACTGAAAAAAATACGACATCAGGTATATTACCTTTTGCAAATGATACGAAAGAAACATTAACTAATTATGCGATTAACCTTAAGTATGATGAGGAGAAATATATTGTAAGTGGTATTCCAGCAGAGGGCGTTAAGGTGAAGTTAGAAGGCCCAAAAGCATCAGTTGCTACAGTAAAAGCAAAAAAACAATTTGACATACCAATTGATTTGCGAGATAGTCCAAAAGGAACTTATGAGATTTCTTTAAAAACGAACGGGCTTCCAGATGATGTGAAAGGAACAGTTCAGCCATCAACAATTAAAGTTACTCTTCATGAAAAGGCGAGAAAATATGTTCATGTAGATTTGAAATTATCAAATGAGGATCAGATGCCAGCGGGGGCTACTCTCGAAAAATCAAGCCTTAAACCGGATACTGTTGAGGTAGTTGGGACGAAAGAAGAAATTGAAAGCATTTCATCTGCCAAAGCGTATGTTGATTTAAAAGGTGTTAATAAAACTGTTACAAAAACGCCCGAAGTTACATTATACAATAAAGAAGGAAAACGTTTAAATGTAAGAACAAGTCCATCTAAGATTAGTGTAACGTTGAATGTGGCAACGCAAACTACAGCCAATAATACTGAAAAAACTGTTCCTGTAACGTATACGAAGAAGGGGAGTTTAGCAGAAGGGTTGGCAGTTACAAATATCAGTGTCGAGCCGAGAGAAGTAACGATAGCTGGTCCAAAAGATATTTTGGATAATATACAATCGCTAGAGGGGGTCGAAGTAGATTTTAGTCAATTGACAGAGTCTACAACATTCGATGCCTCTGTTTTATTACCCAAGGGTGTAACAAGTGCAAAACCGAATCAAGTGAAGGTTTCGGTGGGAGTACAAAAAACAAAACAAACGAAAACAAAAACGATTGATGGTATCCCAATCCAAAAAAATGGACTTTCTAAAGATGTTACGGCTCAGCTAATTTCGCCGCAAGATGAAAAGATAAGTGTTGATATTTCAGGAGAAGCAAGTATAGTAGATAAAATAACAGCTGCTCAAATAACAGCGGTAATTAATCTGCAAAATGTATCTTCAGGGACGAAAGATATTTCTATTCAAGTGAGTGGTCCTGGTAATATTTCAATAGAGCCAAAACAAAAAAGTGCTAAAGTTACTATTGTAAAGAAAGAAAAACCAGATAAAGAAGTACAGGGTAACGGTCAACAACCGGATTCAAACACCAATCAAGAAAATCAAAATGAGAAGCCAAAAAATCCTGAACCCGATCCAGAAAAGGAAAAGGAACA
>NZ_JAKUFY010000246.1:0-1812 GCF_022663675.1 Bacillus cereus group sp. BfR-BA-01355 | reverse complement strand
CAAAAACGGAAAGGTTTTTTCGGTTTGTTTAAAAATTAATGGAATGAATTTTATATATATTTTACCTATTGACTGAATATTATTCTGAGAGGATGTTAACTGCTATTTTAAGGAGAGTGAGGTTCGAACATGGCACGTTCAATTCGTGTTTTTTACTCGAACAAGCAAGGCGTATCACGACAGAATTTTAACTGGCCTCCGATTACTAAAAAGTCAGCGGTCTTAATTACAGCGGCACAGTTTTTTTGGCCTGGTGGCATTGGTGGACTTGAAACTATTCGTCCGCATCTTGGCGCAGCGAGTATTTGGGTATCCAACGTGGGAGCTCATGATCCAGAAGGTCCAGGAGGTAGTGGGTCCGGTGGTGTGGAGTTTCTCCTTCATGTTGACTCGAATACACCAATAAATGTCATGGTTACTATTACGGTACTTGACAATATTGAGCAATATCACCAAATAAACTAGCAGTTTTTTTATTTAAAGTTAATGGGAATATTTATTTGAAGATGAAATTTATGCATAATTGATTAAAAAAACAATTTTATATGTGAAGCTTTTTGAATTACCAAACATAAATACCGTATTAAATATAATACGGTATTTAATACGGTAATTTTGGTCTAGTGATTTTTATTTTTAGTGTTTTTTTACTAATAAGGTGAATGAGGATCACAAGGGTGTTCTTCATCAATTAATCCCCAGTAGGGTTTTTTCACTTTTACACTATTCCATTGATGACCATCCCAATAAAAATGAGAATAAATTGGTACCCATCTAAATCCTTCTGGGGATCTTCTTGGTGGTCGTTCAGGTAAACAATCTTGACGATTATCATAGACAGGGGCATTATTAGTATTAATATCAAATTGATTTTGTGCAGTTAAATAATTTGGAATTTGAGGTGTTTGATAGTGATTGTTATAAGGATATTGTATTGACATAACAGTTCATCCTCTCGTTTTAAAGACTTTTAGATTAATTTTTTATAACGTTTTTTTAAAAAAATCATATATTAATTTTAGTAAATAATTATATTAGTTGTGGTTTCCCCAATGCCCTGGGTGCCAGTTCCAATATGATTTGTACAAATCCCAATGTCCAGGATGCCAAGACCATTGGTCTTGGGTACATACTCCATGATGACACTTAGATGGATGATAATCCCAATGTCCAGAATGATAGTATGGATGGGATGGGTGGTAATCCCAATGTCCAGCATGCCATGTTGTCATAAAAATCCTCCTTTTGATATAAAATCTCTTGTATATGCAATCAAAATATATTATGTGTAAAAAAATAGTATGATAGTTGTCTAAAAAAAATTGGGTATTAATTTATTAATAAAAAACGTTTTTCTAGTTGTGAATATTAGGAAAAGATAGAAATAAGCGATACGTGAATTATTAGAGAAAGGGTATATCATTGCTATAGCGAATTTATTTTTGAGGTGAGACGCTATGAAGACGTTATATAGTCTTAGCGAGGTAGCAGAGCAAAGACTAGGGCCGCGATGAAATATTCATGCAAATGATTAGAATTAGAGAAATTCAGGGATTTAAGAAAATGACTGGGATAAGTAAGGATAAGAAATGGTATGAATTTCGGAAGTGAAGATTAGAGTCTGGAGACTTTATATTGGGAAAGTTTCTTTATTATGAGGATTTAGAGTCTGTGGTAAAGAAACTGTGGAATAAATAGCATTTTTGTTTTTAGAAAGATGGAGTTTCTTGCCAGTCTGTTTGATTTCCTTCATGAGGTGATAAAATAGCGACACCATTATTACGATCTATACTGAGAAACCAATTTTTAAAT
>NZ_JAKUFY010000245.1:0-1845 GCF_022663675.1 Bacillus cereus group sp. BfR-BA-01355 | reverse complement strand
ACCCCGCATTAACGGGCAGTAAAACTCCCACCTTAAAATTCGCCTGGAGCAAAGAGGTTAGGTGGGAGATAAACTGCCCATAAATGCCCGATTGGTTCAACTAATAATCAGTGGGGATGCCCCCACTGATTAAAGTTTCACTTTATCGCTTTTCAATCGCCACAATAAATGGCGGGTTATTTTGCTGGTTAATGAAGCCATATCGTAGTACGTGAGCTTGTTTTTGGTCTAGTTTTTCAGCAAATGTAAGTACAGCGTCGCGTTCTACTTGTCCTTCTGGATGTCCGTGGTAAATGACAAGAACGATGATACCTTCAGGTGCCATTACTTCTAATAGTTGTTCGATCGCTGAGATTGTTGAGTTCGGTTTTGTAACGATATGCTTGTCTCCGCCTGGAAGGTAACCTAAGTTGAAAATTGCGCCTGTTACTTTTCCTTTTGCATCTTCTGGTAATACGGATAGAAGAGTATCGTGACTATCGTGAACTAAAACAGTACGTTCAAAAAGTTCTTTTTCTTTTAGACGAGTTGTTGAGCTTTCGATTGCCTCTTTTTGAATATCAAATCCAAATACTTTTCCGCTATCTCCAACGATTTCAGCTAGGAAGCAAGTGTCATGGCCGTTTCCTAAAGTTGCATCTACAGCGTAATCGCCTTCTTTTACTGCCGTTTGCAGAAGCGAGCGAGCAAACGGTAATACACGTTCTAATTTCATTTTTGTTTCTCCTCATTTGCATATTTTCCTTGCCAGCTTCCGCGGCGTACAAATTCTGCATCGATGGAATTTAATACTTCCCATTTATTTAAGCTCCACATTGGGCCAATCATTAAATCAGGCGGACCGTCACCTGTGATGCGGTGCACAATTACGTCTTCTGGAATCATTTCAAGTTGGTCAACAACGAGACTTACGTAATCTTCAAGAGAAAGGAACTCGAGTTGTCCTTTTTCATATTGCTTCACCATTGGCGTTCCTTTTAATAAGTGAAGTAAATGAATTTTAATTCCTTGTACGTCAAGCTTTGCTACTTCACGAGCTGTTTCCATCATCATGTCGTAATCTTCAAGTGGAAGACCATTAATAATATGAGAGCAAACTCTAATGCCATGCTTACGTAATTTATTTACACCTTCCACGTAAGATGGGTAATCATGAGCGCGATTAATAAGGTTTGCAGTTCGTTCGTGAACAGTTTGTAAACCGAGTTCAACCCAAAGGTATGTGCGTTTATTTAAGTCCGCTAAATATTCAACGACATCGTCTGGTAAGCAATCTGGACGAGTCGCGATAGAAAGACCGACAACGTCTTTTTCTGCTAGAAGCGGTTCGAATTTTTCTTTTAAAACTTCAAGTGGTGCATGTGTATTTGTGTACGCTTGGAAATAAGCGATACATTTTCCGTCTTTCCACTTTGAGCGCATTTTTTCTTTCATTTCATGATATTGCGTTATAACATCATCGCGGCGATCACCAGCGAAGTCACCAGATCCGGCAGCACTGCAAAATGTACAACCGCCGTAAGCAACTGTACCGTCCCGGTTCGGGCAATCGAAGCCAGCATCTAATGAAACTTTAAAGATTTTTTCACCAAATTCATTTCGTAAATGGTAATTCCATGTATGATAACGTTTATTGTCGTTTGTATATGGAAAAGGGTTTTGAACCTTCATTACTTTCCCTCCTAAGCCGAGTCAAAATGAAACAAAATCCATTATAACATACTCATAAGGTAGAGATGGAAGGGACACACTAAAGGGGAATTGAAGCAAGGAGGGACAATTATGGCAGAGCGTCAATCACTTGAATCGTATATTACACAAGCGGAACAAGCGGTGGAATATGCG
>NZ_JAKUFY010000244.1:0-1858 GCF_022663675.1 Bacillus cereus group sp. BfR-BA-01355 | reverse complement strand
ACGACCCTGGATTTTTAACTGGTAAGTCGTTGCAAGTGGATCTTGTAACAACATCTGAAGTAGAAGAAGCAAACTGGTTTACTCGTGCTATGCGCGGAATTGGTTCATTCTTTAGTGGTATGTGGAATAGTGCTGTTGATACAGTAAAAGGTTGGTTTTAAAAGCTCCTCATGGTAGGGGCTTTTTTTTTATTCCTATTTTTCATACCGACTTTATGAAAAAGTAGTAGACAAGCATCTGATAGTTAGTGGTAGAATGTAAGAGTATTCTTAATTTTCGCCTTTAACGGGGGAAAGCAATTCACCTAGGGGGGTTTTTGTACATGACAAATGTAACAGGGACAGAGCGTGTAAAACGTGGAATGGCAGAAATGCAAAAAGGCGGCGTTATTATGGACGTAATTAACGCTGAACAAGCAAAAATTGCAGAAGAGGCAGGCGCAGTTGCCGTTATGGCATTAGAGCGTGTACCAGCAGACATTCGTGCAGCAGGTGGCGTTTCTCGTATGGCAGACCCAACAATCGTTGAAGAAGTTATGGGTGCAGTGTCAATTCCGGTTATGGCAAAATGCCGTATCGGTCACCTTGTAGAAGCACGTGTATTAGAATCATTAGGGGTAGACTATATCGATGAGAGTGAAGTATTAACTCCTGCTGATGAAGTATACCATTTAAATAAACGTGATTACACAGTTCCATTTGTATGTGGTTGCCGTGATATCGGAGAAGCTGCACGTCGTATTGCAGAAGGTGCATCTATGCTTCGTACAAAAGGTGAACCAGGAACAGGAAACATTGTAGAGGCAGTGCGTCATATGCGCCAAGTCAATGCAGAAATCCGTCAAGTTGCGAGTCTACGTGAAGATGAGTTAATGACATATGCAAAAAATACTGGTGCTCCTTACGAAGTATTACTTGAAATTAAACGTCTTGGTCGCTTACCAGTTGTAAACTTTGCGGCAGGTGGTGTAGCAACACCAGCAGATGCTGCATTAATGATGCAACTTGGTGCTGATGGGGTATTTGTTGGATCTGGTATCTTCAAATCAGAAAACCCAGAGAGATTTGCACGTGCAATCGTTGAAGCAACGACTCATTATGAAGATTACGAACTAATTGCAAGCCTTTCTAAAGGGTTAGGTAATGCAATGAAAGGTATCGAAATTTCAACGTTATTACCAGAACAACGCATGCAAGAGCGTGGATGGTAATTAAAGGAGAACTTTAAAATGGTGAAAATCGGTGTACTAGGTCTTCAAGGTGCAGTTCGTGAACATGTAAAATCAGTTGAAGCAAGTGGTGCCGAAGCTGTTGTTGTAAAGCGTATAGAGCAACTTGAAGAGATTGATGGTCTTATTTTACCAGGCGGTGAAAGTACAACAATGCGCCGTCTTATTGATAAGTATGCTTTCATGGAACCACTTCGCACATTTGCAAAGTCTGGTAAACCAATGTTTGGTACATGTGCAGGGATGATTCTTCTTGCGAAAACACTTATTGGCTATGAAGAAGCACATATTGGTGCTATGGATATTACAGTTGAGCGCAATGCGTTCGGACGCCAAAAGGATAGTTTTGAAGCTGCGCTTTCAATTGAAGGCGTGGGTGAAGACTTCGTTGGTGTATTTATCCGTGCGCCGTATGTTGTAGAAGTAGCTGATAATGTTGAAGTGCTTTCTAAGCATGGTGACCGAATGGTAGCGGTAAGACAAGATCAGTTTTTAGCTGCTTCATTCCATCCGGAATTAACAGATGATCATCGTGTCACAGCATACTTTGTTGAAATGGTAAAAGAAGCGAAAATGAAAAAAGTTGTATAAGTAACTTGCAACTTGTATAAGATTATAGTAAATTGATGG
>NZ_JAKUFY010000243.1:0-1891 GCF_022663675.1 Bacillus cereus group sp. BfR-BA-01355 | reverse complement strand
ACCACCAAAAGGTGATGGAGAAAACCCAACACCACCAACAGAAGAAGGTAATAATGGTAATGAACCAAAGCAAGATGGAAATAATACCGGATCTGGACAAACTACAACAGATGATCAAAATACAAAAGAAACAACAACAACTGTAAGTGAAAATAAAGAAGCTGAAAAAGATGAACGTGATTTACCGAAAACAGGTGCAAGTATTGCTTCTACAATTGGAGCTGGTCTTGCGTTTGTTGGAGCGGGATTACTTATGTTATTTAGAAGAAAGAAAGCGAATAGATAGTCGAGAAATATAAAAAGGATTACCGATTTGGTAATCCTTTTTGTTATATTATGAAACTGGTACTGCTTTTTCTTTTTTCCATGAAAGACCGAATCCAGTAAAGCCGACGATAATGGTTACGACTGGACACGCTAAACAGAAGATTGCGTATGGCAGGTAATCGAATGTTGGAACGCTAAGAACGTTTGTTAAGAATACGCCACTGACACCCCATGGTACGAGTGGATTAATTACTGTACCAGCATCTTCTAATACTCGTGATAAATTACGACGCTCTAAACCGACTTCATCGTATTTATTAGCGAATGCTTGTCCTGTTAAAACGATGGATAAGTACTGCTCACCAAGTAAGAAGTTTACACCAATTGCAGTTGAAGCAGTAGAAATAATTAAGCGTGTACTAGTTTTTACGAAGCTAGAGATAATGTTCATCAGCTGGGCTATAATACCCATTCCTTGTAATAATCCTCCCATACAAAGAGCTAGGAAAATAAGAGCGATTGACATCATCATACTTTGCAGGCCACCGCGAGATAATAAGCTATCAATATCTTTAATACCAGTTTTAGAAACGTATCCGTCTTGCATAATTTTCATTAAATCCGCTAAAGAAGTGCTAGGTTTAAAAATAAAGAGAATAATAATCCCTACCACAATTCCTGCAAGTAATGTTGGAACTGCGGGTACCTTTTTAAATGCGAATAGGAACAGTAATAAAATGGGAATCAGCGTAACGATAGAAATCGTTGCATTTTTTTCTAGTGTGTTAATAAATGCTGAGAAATCAACGTTTCCACCAGATCCGCTTCCTAAAATGAAAAATGCGATAAAAGCAATAATGAAAGCTGGTACTGTTGTCCAAAGCATGTTACGAATATGTTCAAATAAATCTACACCCGTTACAGCAGGCGCTAAGTTTGTTGTATCAGATAAAGGAGACATTTTATCTCCAAAGAATGCACCAGAAATAATTGCACCAGCAATAAGAGCTGGATCGTATCCAAGGGCAGTACCCATTCCCATAAAGGCAAGTCCTACAGTTGCAGCAGTTGTAAATGCACTACCGATACTCGTTCCAACAATTGCACAAACAACAAAAACAGTTGGAACGAAAATTTTTGGAGATACAAGTTGGAAGCCGTATACCATTAAAGTCGGAATAGTTCCAGCTGCGATCCAAACGCTAATTAATACGCCTACAAGTAAGAAAATAAATATAGATGGAATACCAGCTGAAATACTACTAATCATCCCTTTCTCCATAGTAGACCAAGAGATTTTCTTCAGGAATCCAAATGCTAATAAAAGAACGATACCAAATAAAATTGGGATGTGTGGTGAAACTTCTAATTGAATAACACTAAAACCAATACAGAAAAAGATAAAAATTGTTAAAAGAACAGACTCAATTTTTGAAACCATTGTTTTCCCCTCCTAAGTAATGTGAAATAGCTCTTTTTTATATAAAATTCGCCAATATTGTATATTTCCTTCTAAATTTTAGAATTTTGTGACAAATTACCGGTAATTGTTAGTTCTTCTATATGATGCGGAAATGATTGGATAAAAAAACGTCCCTGCATATAATTATGCAGGGACGAAGAA
>NZ_JAKUFY010000242.1:0-1973 GCF_022663675.1 Bacillus cereus group sp. BfR-BA-01355 | reverse complement strand
GACACTGGACCGACTGGATTTAATCGGGTTACAGTGGGGACTAATGTTACACCTCTTCCCACATTATCAACTCTAGATTTGCTTGTTCCGCTTTCACAATTAACAATTACCATAGATGTCCCTGGTAATACCGTCAGGTTTATAGTAACAATAAATTCGGGGACTACGTTTTCAAGCGTAAGTAGCAACCCACTCGATGGGACTTTAGTATCATATCGAATTGATCGTGTTGCACCACCTATAGCTGTTTCCGGCGCTGCTAATACAGATTTTGACTTTACAACTACTACTTTTACAGCTTTTGATAACCCTGGAGTAGGAACTTTTACTTATGTACTAAGTGCAAGTTTAATACGTGTAACTACTCCTCCAGGTACGAATAACGAACGCATAACCAATGTTGTCTTCACTGCCGAAGAAATTACTCCTAATTAAATACCAATAATACTGATTTTCCGAACGAAAATTCCCTTTAGATCTTCTGAAGGGAATTTATTAAATTTCTCCAGATACATTTGATAATACTAACAAAAAACATGTTAATTAATTGCTGAGCTTCCTGAAAGAATTATGTATACTTTACATATCAAATAACGCTTTTGTTTAAACTTCTTCAACAAACCAAGATACAACGTAACTACACTTATCAAAGATTATTTCTGCTGAATTCTCTGCTCTTTTCTTAGATTTATATACTTTTGTATCAAATGTAACCCCTATATCAGTTATCGGAAATGTTTCTCCTTGTACTCGGTAAATATCACCTCTCCAATAACCATAAGATTCACGTATCTCACCTTTCGATTTATTACTCGATAGATAGATTACATATCCATTCATTTTCTACCCTCGCTTTTGTACAAAATTCAAATTTCATTAAAGTAACTGTGTTTTTCGTTCTTCCATACGAATTACTTTTCCACTTTGATATACAAATGATTGTTCACCAAATCCACCTTGGGGTGGTTCTATTAGTTGGACCTGACCATTTTTAACAACATATATTCCGTTTATTTTCAAATCTATTTCAGCTGTCATTTCTACAAGGTTTTCTTTAATAATTCCCACTAAGACCACTCCCGTATGTTATGATTATTTTGTCGAAGCAAGTCGGGAGCAATCTCGACTTTTTTATTTTGTTATAGATATTCCACAACATTATCGGGAATAAATGATTGTTCTAATGATAAATAAAGTCGTATTGAAATCGGTTCTTTATTATCTCTCGCAGACTTGCAAAGCTCCTCCGCTTCTTCCCAATCGAACTGCTTATCTTCCGCTCGCTTAAATCTCCAAATTCCAATTGTATATTCCTCAAATAATTCATACTGATCATCTGGCGCTGTTGTTGGTTTTAATTCATCAGTGGCTCTTACTTGTTTTGGCACTTGAACAACTACATCCGTAAAACGAACTTTAGAATTTAATCGATGAATGTTTGCTTTCTCCGTATCGAATGCTACTACAGGCTCAACATCAAATATTGTTAACTGCTTTGGCATTACAATCCTCCTAAGCCTCTTTTTTATATTTAGATAACACTTGTTCTAAACGTTTACGTTCAGCTTCTAATTCGGTTTCACTAAGCTCTACTGACTGAGAATTTGTTTCCGTATCTTGAGTATGTAACCAATCAGGAACAATTTCATTTCGAGCATTATTCCTTCCACCACGAGAATGGTATTTCTTACGGAATTGAGTTTGTGCAGCTTCAACATCAGTAATACTCTTATACCCCTTAGCATGCCAATCTCTTAAAATACCTTGTACATAAGACATATTAGGTGCATTCTTTTCTAAAGCTATTTTCATTGCTTTGATAACAAGCTGTGCATTCAAATCTTCAATCCACGCATTAATCCCTTCAGCTACAAATGGTTTAAGAACTCCAAAGTTTTGCTCATAAAATGCTATTGGATTTTCTTCTGCAACTTTTTTATCTCTTGAGCAGCTTGCTGCTTCTTCTTTTGTTT
>NZ_JAKUFY010000241.1:0-1973 GCF_022663675.1 Bacillus cereus group sp. BfR-BA-01355 | reverse complement strand
AAAGCACATATATTTATTATTAGGGGGATTCTTCTATGAAGAATAAAAAATGGATTACATTTTCTTTAGCAACAGCAATTACACTAAGTATAGGGACCTCGTTCATACCGTCTACTTATGCCGAAAGCTCTGTAGACCCAGCTCCTGAAATTGCTGCAAAAGTTGTAAATCAAAACAATGGGAAGAAAGTATTATTCGATAATACACACGGTCAAACTGCTGGGACAGCTGACTGGGTTATTGACGGCGGCTTTTCTGACTTCGGAAACGGCATTGCAAAAAACGGATATCACGTAAAAGAACTTCGTAAATCAACACCTATTACGTACGAAGACCTAAATGGTTACAATGTATTTATCGTTCCAGAAGCTAATATTCCTTACAAAAAATCTGAGCAGGACGCTATGTTACAATATGTAAAAAATGGTGGTAGTATCTTCTTTATTGCCGATCATTACAATGCGGATCGTAATAAAAATCGCTGGGACTCTTCTGAAGTATTTAATGGATATAGACGCGGTGCTTGGGATAATCCAGCAAAAGGAATGTCTAATGAAGAAGCAAATTCACAAGCTATGCAAGGAGTAGAAAGCTCTGATTGGCTATCTGACAACTTCGGTATTCGCTTCCGCTACAATGCACTTGGTGATGTTTCAGCGAAAACAATTGTATCGCCTGAACAATCTTTCGGAATTACAAAAGGTGTTTCTTCTGTAGCAATGCATGCTGGTTCTACTCTAGCAATTACAAACCCAAAACTAGCAAAAGGACTTGTTTACCTTCCAGAAAATCCATCAAAATGGAATAACGCTGTTGATAGTGGCGTTTATAATGGCGGTGGTATTGCAGAAGGCCCATATGCTGCAATTGCAAAAATAGGACTTGGAAAAGCTGCCTTTATTGGTGACTCTTCTCCTGTTGAAGATGCAACGCCAAAGTACGTTCGTGAAGATTCTGGCCAAACAAAGAAAACTTACGATGGTTATAAAGAAGAAAACGATGCGATTTTATTAGAAAACATCGTAAATTGGTTATCGAATAAAGAGACATTTACAAGTTTAGATCAAGTAAATGGTTTACAACTTGATTCACCTACAGCTCTACAAACATTTGAACAGCCAAGCTTATCAACAGAACCACAACCTGAACCTTGGAGTGCACCAAATGCAGGTTATCAATGGTTTAATACAAATACTTTTAAACCAGGTTCATACGGTTATAACGGTGCGGTAACAACAAGCGACTACGTCGTTACACACCCTAGCATTCTACCAAACAATGAAATTTTCCAAATGAAGATTCAAGTAAACAACTTACTACCTAATACAACTTATAACAACTATTCTTTAGGTATATTCACTACTGGTGGAACACAAGTAGCAAAAGTTCAAAATACAAACGGCACTTGGCCATCTGCTTTCGGATATAGTAGTGCATTCTCTTTCACAACAAACAGCTTAGGCTCTGCTGAAAAAGTTGTAAATGTACAGATTGATTCAAATACAACTGGACAAGCAACGCTTCGTCTACGTCAAAATACAACAGCGAAATATAATGAAACTGTAACGATTAATAAAAAATAATGAAAAAGGCAATCCATACATGGATTGCCTTCTTTTCACTTCTCTTCTTTTGAGAAAAACATTCTTGAAATAACGATACCTATACTACCGACGATTAGGAATAACACTGCCCTAATCATCATCGAAACCTCCGGTAAGTCAAGTAGGAATAACTTCCCTACCGTTACTACTAATACGATTAATCCAGCATATAATATTTCATTCATCTGTCTATAACGGCCAAACCAAACTGCAAATAACGCATATATCATCCATAATAACGATACAGATACGCTAATTATACTTCCATCTGTAGAAAGAACTTCACCAATTCTAGTGATTGTAATAAATACAATGACCATTAACCAGTAGAGCGCTATAGAGTACACATACTTACCAAAACTCGCTAAC
>NZ_JAKUFY010000240.1:0-2034 GCF_022663675.1 Bacillus cereus group sp. BfR-BA-01355 | reverse complement strand
AGTGCAGCTCTAAGGTGGTAAGTTATTTTTCTGCGTTAGGAAGTTCTCAGCTTTCCTTCCTTCTCTGTATAACCGGGTAAAATAACTCGTGTCCTTTTCTTTGCTTTTTGTAAAACATCCATTTATTGTTATTTAATATATCTTATTCATTTTATTTTTGCAAGTGTTTAAAAAAATTATTTATTTAATTTAAAAAGTGAAACCAAATTTTTTTGGTTTCACTTCACAATTTTACCAATCTTGTGGTTCGTAATTTAAGTCTGCAAATAGACGTCTTTTCTCTTTCTTCGTTAAATCTCTCCACTGTCCAACTGGTAAATTATTCAATTCGATATTCATAATTCTCGTACGTTTTAACGTGTATACTTGATAACCTAAAGCTTCACACATACGGCGAATTTGGCGATTTAGCCCTTGGGTTAAAATAATTTGGAACTCATATTTTGATAGCTGTGTAATCTCACAAGGAAGCGTTTTTGTTCCTAAAATTTTAACACCCGCTGCCATTTTCTCTAAGAAATCAGGAGTAATTGGCTTATCTACTGAAACGATATATTCTTTCTCATGTTTGTTTTCAGCACGTAAAATTTCATTAACGATATCACCATCATTCGTTAACAAAATTAAACCGTCTGAGTCTTTATCAAGACGTCCAATGTGACTAATTCGTAAAGGATGGTTCACTAAATCGATAATGTTACCTTTTACAGCTTTTTCACTCGTACATGTAATACCTACTGGTTTATTTAAAGCGATATATACGTGATCTCGAGCAATTCGAAGCTGCTCTCCATTTACTCGTACATCATCACCTGGATTTACTTGGTCACCAATTTTTGCAACCTTACCGTTAATAATTACTCTTCTCTCATTAATTAGTTTATCCGCTCCACGTCGAGACGCTTTTCCAGCTTCACTAATAAATTTATTGATACGCAAATTAGGCACATCCTTTTCTAAAAAAAATTTCAAGCTCACACTGCTTCTACCGTACAATACAAAAGGGTAAGCCTCCTATTATAACTTAAATATATTAACATGAAAGGGTATATAACGTCTTCTATTAATTACTTGTTTATAAGAAAATATCGTTATTATACAATCATTTATGCACTTTTTCAGCGTTTAATATACAAGCCATTCTTCCTTACATACAGCTTGTTTTCCTTTTATCTCTTCTATATCTTCATGAATATTAGCTAATTTATATAAATCTGGGAAAATCTCTTCCACATAATGTTGGTGCGCTATTTCATCTTTCCAATACGTTAACACTATGTAACGATTTTCATTTTTTAAAGACTTCCCAACTACTCCACCTAGCATTCCTTTTGCTTTTTCCATTCCTTTATTCCAAATTGTTTCTTGCTTATGTAAAAAATGCTTTTCCTTTTCCAACTTTACATCACATATAGCAACTCTTACGAATGCTCCCTCTATTACAATATCTTCCAAATGCATATCAGTTATATCATACAACGTTTGAAATAATTCAATTTCACATGAAAGAAACGTATCCTCTTGATTACTATTTAAATAAATTGTATCGTGAGAAGCATTCATAAATGATTGATATACACTTCTATCTTCCCATAAAGTAAATACACATGCCTCATCTTCATTCCATCCACCAAATTGTCCATGAAAACCATCTAGGTGTTGTATATCATGCCATTTTTCTTGCGCACTGGAAAACAATTCTTTTTTCTCTTCTTCCACCTTACAGTAGATTGTTTTTAGTAACATTTTTAATTCCCCCTTATGATTCGATCCATTTCCCACTCGCCATACTTTCTATTTTTCCATATACACAAACGTTAATTTATTTTGTTATCAACTCCATTACTTATTCAAAGTTTGATGCCCTCCGTAAATGTTGTAAGTTGATTATTGGAATACTTACTGTGTAAAAATACATCTAAAATATAAAAATTAAAATCTCTTGCTTTGCTTTCTTACCCCGATTCTAGTTTACATAACATTATTATGTATTACCGATTATCTATATCATTCAATAAAACATATTATTTTATA
>NZ_JAKUFY010000239.1:0-2134 GCF_022663675.1 Bacillus cereus group sp. BfR-BA-01355 | reverse complement strand
TAGCCCTTGTAATGAATCAATTATTATGAGGAGGATTCACGTGGAAAGAATTGCTTTACGAAAAGTAAAAGGTCTTATTGGATTATTGATGGTTTTTGTATTAGCATTTGTATCATTTCCGTGGAGTACATCAGTCAAAGCGGAAGAGAAAAAGCAAGAAAAGGCACCAAGTGAGAAGAAAATAGTTTTCCCCGTTGTAAGTGATGTTCATATTAAAAATAGTGGAACAGATGATATGTTTCGCTGGAAAAGAGCGATTGAACAGTTCAATACGCTTGCACCAAAGCAAGATGCGTTCGTAATTGTAGGAGATTTTACTGATTCAGGGTCTGTGCAGCAATATGATCGTTTCATGCAAGTGTATAATGACAATGCAAATAAAGATGCGGTACGAATGAATTCTCTAGGTAATCATGATTATTGGAACGGTTTATCAGTAGAGGGAGCACAGAAGCGTTTCTTAGAAAAAACAGGAATGGAATCAATTTATTATCATAAAGTGGTAAAAGGGTATCATTTTATCGTAATGTCTCCAGAAAATGAAACGACACATGGGTATTATTCGGACAAACAAATTAATTGGTTAAAAGAAGAAATGGCAAAGGCGCAAAAAGATGATCCAGAAAAACCGATTTTTGTATTTTTACATCAACATATTAAAGATACAGTGTACGGTAGCCAAGAATGGGGAACGAAGGATAGTGCAAAAATTAATGCAGTATTAAAAGAATATCCACAAGTCATTACGTTTTCAGGTCATTCGCATTATCCATTAGATGATCCAAGATCGATTCATCAAAAGGACTTTACATCTGTTGGTACCTCTTCTGTAAGCTATATGGAGGTAGAGGGTGGCAAAGTGCAAGGGAATATTCCTTCAGAATCGCGTGCATTAAGCCAAGGTTTATTAGTAGAAGTAGACGATAAAGAAGTAACGATTAATCGACGCGATTTCCATAAGAATTCTTGGACAGGCGAGCCATGGAAAATTCAGTTGCCATCAAAGAAAGAAACTTTTACACATGTAGAAGATCGTGATAAAGAAAAGCCATCTTTTGCAAAAGATGCAAAGTTATCAGTATCGAATGTAACAGAAAATGCAGCAACAGTAACATTCATGCAAGCATTGGACAACCTTCTTGTTCATTCTTATCGCGTACAAGCTAGAGATAAGCAAACTGGAGAAATAAAAAATAAATTACTAGCATTTTCAGAGTTTTATCGTGACCCAGTGCCGAAAGAACTGACATTTACACTTGCAGGATTAGATGGCGGGAGAACATATACGTTTGAAGTAGTCGCGATTGATTCATTTGGTAATGAAAGTGTGCAACCGTTAACGGCAGAAATTACTACGAAAAAAGATAACATTGATCCGAATGTGAAAGTACCAAAGGCTGATATTTTTGATGTGAATTTCTCAGATGGTACATTTAAAGACAATTCACCATTTGGTACAAAAGGTGAATTGAAGGGTAATGTGACTATTGAATATGATAAAGCATTGAAAAAGAATGTTATGAAGTTAAATGGAAAAGCTAATACATTTGGATATATTCCATTTTCAGCAGCACAAAAAGAGAAAATAGCAAATACGTTTACGTTAGAAACTGTGTTTTCAATGAATGAAATTCGCGGACAAGGTATTTTGCAAAATACAGAGAGCGGCGGAATTGGTTTTGAGTCTACAGGAAGTGGATATGTTGAATTATGGGCTCACATTGGCGGTAGCTACAAACGTGTTGGCGTTCAATTGGAAGCGAACAAAACGTATCATTTAACAGGAACATATAACGGAAGCGAAGTGGCAATTTACGTAGATGGTAAAAAAGTAAATAGTCAGTTAGCTCAAGGAAAAGTTTATAGCCCGAACGTACCATTTGCATTTGGAGCGGATCCTGATAGCAATGGAAATGGCGGCATTCCATTAAACGGTCAAATCGCGCTTGCAAAATTATATAGTAAAGCGTTAAGTTCTTCAGAAGTATTAGCAGCGTACAATGAATTTTCTAACCGTACGAAGTTAGAGCAAGTCAACGCATTATATGAGGAGCTAGGAAAAGTAAAGGAAGTGTTAGATGGTACGTATGAGTTTGGTGGTAAGCCAGGTCAATATTCAAAGGAAGCATTTCAA
>NZ_JAKUFY010000238.1:0-2167 GCF_022663675.1 Bacillus cereus group sp. BfR-BA-01355 | reverse complement strand
ATAAAATTAAATCAGAATTTTATAATTTTATTGTAGAAATGAAAAAGTCTCGATAACTGGACCATACCTTACAGGCCCATCCAGCTAAAATTACCTAAGTTTAAACTCATCAAAATTTTTTCTTTCTTGTACAAAGGCATGAAACTCCAAACTATTTCGAAAAGAATCTCTAAGTTGAAATTTTATAGATTTACCGAAATAAACCCATTTAATCTTGTATAAGATGTGCTCATTCTTACCAAAGATCTATATATTTTTGAAGTCCTTCAAAAGGCTATCCCGAACCTTTTGGCACTTTAATTTTTATAGAAATATATCTGCTTCCAAAAATATACCTTTTGATATGCAATGAAATAAAAATGATATAATACTAACCTATATAACAAAAAAGCACTCGCTATGGATGCTTTAGCCTACATATTCTTCAATTTTACTAAAGATACCATTAATAGCAGGTACTACGCATGCAGATGCTACAATTGCAGAAATAAGTTTAACAAAAACAAGCTTACAGTCATATTAACACCCCCTTCTCTAATAATAAGTAGAAAACATTACATGAATTTTAAAATCTTTTATATTAATGTTATTTTTTGTTTATCTTTGTTACAAAGATAAACACGCTCATTAAAGAGCGCGTTTTAATACTGCCACTAATTCATTTATACTTTTCATTTCTTCAATGAAGTCTTCATGTCTTGAATATAGCCAAGATGTGTTCTTATCTTCTTCTGAAATAACTTCTTTAAGTTCGCGTTCTAATCTTTCGTACTTTGCAAAAAAGTCTTCGAACATTACTGGCTAATTAGTTTAAAGTTTCTTGTCCTATGTTCAAAAAGTTTAAGCTTTCATGTCCCGTTATTGAGACATGAAAGTACCTACAAAATTTATGGTAATGGCTATTTATCTTTATTTAATATAATGAGTTTATACCCTGAAAATTCTCATGATAAAATATTTACTAAAGTTCTCAAAAAAATCTCAGTTATTTCCTTTAGTTTTGCTGTATTAGGAATATCATTTGGTGTAATACATGAATTATTAAGAGCATGGAGTCTCAGTATAATGGCAAATTATTGGTTTCTAATGCTAGGCTTATATGTAACAAACATAATGTCATTAGTTATTATAGTGTTTGCAAATCAAATTGATCAACATTATCCCTGGATATATAGAACTCTTATACTTTTAAATCTACTCCTTACCTTAGGGCCAGTTTTATTGCCAATATTTATTCTGATTCTTGGAAATGGCATGAACGCACATACAATATGGTAATAGTATTTAAGTTACATAAGTCAAGGCTGACATATAGGCTTCTACATATTTTAAGAGCGTGTTTAATAACCAAAAATTAAACATGCTCTTTTTAATTATGAGCGATTCACCCAATACCCATCCTGACATGATTACGCAGAATCCCTTTTAACTAGTTTTTTATATAAAAATACAATAGCCCGAATTGTTTAAGTGACTGACTTTTTGATTTGAATAATGAATTAGCTTCATTATTCAAATCAAAAATGGTTAGAGTACTGTTTATCTACCAATACCCTCGCCATCTTACTTATATAATTTAATCTCATTGATCATTAGTTTTTTTATGCATCAAATTTTTTGCTTTTGAGTAAAGAATAGCTCTTCTAATACATACATTTGCGACAACAAAGCAAATGATACCATTAATTCCCACGTCTGATGTATGCTGGTTTAATTCTTCAAAATATATTTCAAACTAAAACGTAAATCTTCTTATCTTTTTCATAAATTCTTATTTGAGTTGTAGAAGCACAAATTAATCCTAGAATTTCTTCAGAAATGAGCAACATAATAAAAAAGTTGAGAATTCTCCAACTTTTTTATATCACTATTGTCTTATTAATCCTGTAGATTTAACCTGATATATCCTTTTCTTTCCTATATATTCCTGTTTTCCATTCTCAAGGTTAGTTAAAGTCGCTCGTGTTTTTTCCTTTGCTGCTTCCCCTTCTACATGAGTAAATTCTATATAATCTCCCACTTTTATAGGTACTGTTTGGGTTTCAGCATTTTGTTGTCTATTACCCAGGATTTCCTTATTGTATATAATGCTACCAGACGAGTTCTGGACTTTAATACTTGCATATGTACTATTGAAGTAAGAATGCGGTACGCCTGCTTCTAATTT
>NZ_JAKUFY010000237.1:0-2257 GCF_022663675.1 Bacillus cereus group sp. BfR-BA-01355 | reverse complement strand
AACCAATCGCTGCCGCTAATGCCGTAGCAACGAATACTGCACCTGGATCCATCCCTGTACCTGCTGGTAACCCTTTAACATTTCCAAGCGACAGCGTAGCAGGATTGACAAACAGTACGTAAGCCATAGATAGAAATGTCGTTAACCCTGCTATGAACTCAGTCTTATAATTCGTACCGAGCTCATCAAACTGAAAATAGCGTTTCATCTTACGTTTCCCCCGTTATATGATTACTCGCCGTATTTCTCCTAGCCCTCTTTTATCCCGAGAAATAAAAAAGGCTTCCATTGCATATATACATGGAAGCGTTCTATAAACAAAGACAAGTTTCCCCTCGTCTTTATACAAACGCCTCGTAGTCAAGCCATTTACGGTAGCTAGGTAGAAACTTTCGGGCCATATCCCCGATATTATACGACGGCATAATATTCACTTTTCGTTTGAATTACATACTCATATTAACTCGCATAGGCACTTTTGTCAATTTAAAAACGAACATTTTTATAAACTTTTATACTTTCGTTCGTATTAATGGTAAAAATAAAAAGATCCATCTATTCATGAATGATAGATGGATCTTTTTTATTACAATACTATTCCCACTCAATAGTTGCTGGTGGCTTACTCGTTACATCATACACGATACGGTTAACGTGTTTTACTTCGTTTACGATACGAACAGAGATTTTCTCTAATACGTCCCAAGGGATACGTGCCCAGTCAGCTGTCATACCGTCGATAGATGTTACCGCGCGGATACCTACTGTGTAATCGTAAGTACGCTCGTCACCCATAACACCTACGCTACGCATGCCAGGAAGCGCAGTGAAGTATTGCCAGATTTCGCGGTCTAATCCTGCTTTAATAATTTCTTCACGTAAAATCGCATCAGATTCACGAACGATTTCTAATTTCTCTTCTGTGATTTCACCTAATACACGAATACCAAGACCAGGACCTGGGAATGGTTGACGCCATACGATTTCATCAGGAATTCCTAGTTCAGATCCTAATACACGTACTTCATCTTTAAATAACGTATTTAAAGGCTCAATTAATTTGAACTGCATGTCTTCTGGAAGTCCACCAACGTTATGGTGAGATTTAATTGTTTGTGCAGTTGCTGTACCACTTTCAACGATGTCTGTGTAAAGTGTACCTTGTGCTAAGAAGTCCATACCTTGTAATTTAGAAGCTTCATCATCAAATACGTAAATGAATTCATTACCAATGATTTTACGTTTTTGTTCTGGATCTTCTACACCTTTTAACTTGTTCATGAAACGTTCTTGTGCATCCACTTTAATAACGTTCATGTGGAAGCCTTCGCTGAATGTTTTCATAACGCCTTCCGCTTCACCTTTACGAAGTAAACCATGGTCAACGAAAATACATGTTAATTGATCGCCGATTGCTTTATGAATTAATACTGCTACAACAGAAGAGTCTACACCGCCGCTAAGTGCGCATAGTACTTTTTTGTCTCCAACAGTTTCACGAATTTTCTCTAGTTCTACTTCGATAAAGTTCTCCATGTTCCATCCTTCAGAACAACCACATACACCGAATACGAAGTTTTTAATTAAATCGTTACCGTGCTCAGAGTGACGTACTTCTGGGTGGAATTGTACACCGTATAAGTTTTTCTCTTCATTGCTCATACCAGCAATTGGACAAGACTCACTTGTTGCGTCTACTACAAATCCTTCAGGTAAACCAGTTACTAAGTCGCCATGGCTCATCCATACAACTTGCTCTTCTGGAAGGTTCGCATATAATTTTGATTCGTTCTCTACTTTAAGAACAGCTTTTCCGTACTCACGGTGGTTGGCACGCTCTACTTTACCACCGAAGTGTTGTGTCATAAGCTGCATACCGTAACAGATACCGAAAATCGGTAATCCTAGTTCGAAGATTTTTTCATCACAATGTAATGCACCTTCACCGTATACGCTATTTGGTCCACCAGAGAAAATAATCCCTTTTGGATTCATTGCTTTAATTTCTTCTGCAGTAATTGTATGTGGATGAAGTTCACTGTATACACCGAACTCACGAATTCGACGTGCTATTAACTGATTGTATTGACTTCCAAAATCTAAAACGATAATTGTATCGTGTTGCTTCTTCAAAATAATCACCCCAACGTTAGTTCTCGTATATAAATATTTTCACCAATTTGGCGAAAAGCATTACTAATATAATAAAAAAAGCCAGTCCTCCGCCTCTAGTCTCATAACAAAGAAAAGGCAGGGG
>NZ_JAKUFY010000236.1:0-2401 GCF_022663675.1 Bacillus cereus group sp. BfR-BA-01355 | reverse complement strand
ATGATGGCAGAGAGGTCACACCCGTTCCCATACCGAACACGGAAGTTAAGCTCTCTAGCGCCGATGGTAGTTGGGACCTTGTCCCTGTGAGAGTAGGACGTCGCCAAGCAAAAACCTAAGTCGTTTCGACTTAGGTTTTTTTGTGTTTATTTTTATTGCTTGAAATATAAAGGTAAGAATTACCTTTTGTGAAAATATAATCGAGATGTAAAAAGAATATTTGTAATCTTACATAACCTTTTGTGTTTTTAAAGGATTTTACATAAGAAAAAATCTATAATTAAGGTAGTTAACATATATTTTTGATGGGTGTGGGGGATTATGAAAGAAATATGCATGTTATTAGTGGCTGTTATATTATGGGGGACAGCTATTGCACCAACAAAATGGGTGTTAGAATCTATTCAGCCGTTTACTTTGTTGTTTATTCGTCTTTTCTTTGCAGGTGGAATTTGTATGCTATTTTCATTTAAGCAACTACAAAAATCAGTTGTACATAAAAAAGTTCCATGGCAAAGAATGAGTTTGTTAGCCTTTACCGGTGTAGCTGGGTATTTCATGTTCACATCGTATGGTATTTCTTTAACAAGTGGATTACATGTTAGTATCATAGATGCTGCATTACCATTAGTTACAATTCTTTTTTCAGCATTCTTCTTGAAAGAGAAAATTCGATTGAATTATTGGATAGGGATTATATTGGGTACTATAGGAGTACTCTTTATTACGATTCCATCTAAAAGTGCTGATCAAGAAGTGTCTTTAATAGGAGATATACTGATATTATTAAGTACTTTTCTATTTGCTTTCTACACGGTTTTGCTAAAACAACCAAAACAAGAACAGTATTTATCAAACGAGGTTTTTACAACATTAACTTTAATTATCGGAGCTGTTATTCTATTACCGTTTGCACTGGTAGAAATTCTTTATTACGGTTTACCAAAGATTGAAACTTGGAAAACGGGACTTAGTGTAATATACCTTGTTATTGGAGCAACAATTTTAGCATATTGGTTTTGGAATAAAGCGCTAGAGAGAGTTTCAGCATCAGTAAGCGGATTATATTTAAATGCATTACCATTAATAAGTATCGCTACTTCAATTATTCTATTAAATGAGTCTCTGACATGGAGGGTAATAATGGGAGCGAGTTTAGTTTTAATCGGAGTAGGATGGGCGGATAAGCAAAAGTTATGTAATCTATTAAAAGGTAATAAGGTGGAGAATAGAGACTGTTAAACAGTATGATTTATATAATTGAAATGTTAAAAAGATACCTTATATATGAGGTATCTTTTTTATTTAGCAAAGATAATAGACTAAAATTAGTATGGATATTCTTTGCTGTATTTATATGTGTCGAAATCATTTTGAAATATTGTTTGAACAAGTTGTATACATTCAGTATCATAAAAGCTTTCAAAAGTTGGATGACGGGGAAATAAAGGATCAGTAATATCAGCTTCGCTAAAATTCCCTTTATAAATCATGGCGGGAGTTTGATGATGCCATGATGTTGAGAACTCATTTATTGGTGCGGTTTTTAATTCGAAACGCTTTTCTAATTCTTTCATTTCCTGATCGAAGTTTTCTAAGTATATATAATTGGTCACATATTCTTCTTCACCAGCTATATATTGTTGTGTGAAATGTGGGTTAATATCACTTGCGTGAGCCCCTTTCATAAATAGATAGTATAAAAATTGTTTGAATGAGATCCCTTTGGGGGAATTTTCATCTTGATATAAAAACTTTCGGATGGGTTTCCATTCCGGATTTTCCATATAAGGAGGTCCAATTAAGGACACGAAAGAACTGACTGCTCTCCTATAAGGGTTACGAACAAGTTTAAACGTTTCTTTTTGTTTTTCTCGTAACGCTACACCTAGTCGTACACTATAGGCAGGTGTACTTTTGTATATATCGTATTCAAAATTATGAATGAAAGGACTATAACTTAGAGCTGTTTGCAATAAATCAATCTGGTAAAAGAACCAATTGGCAAGAGAAGTGCAACCGCTTTTTTGACTCCAAAATAGAATGATGGGAAACTTCCTATGATAGTGTGGGCTTCTTGAATGGGCGCTTATGGTGTTTAATAAATAAGGATTGAACAAGTTCTACACTCCTTTCACTTGTTTTACTGATATGTATGAGGAATAAAGAGGTGGTATGAGAGTCTTTTTCATCTTTTTTAAAAAAATGAAAGATTAATATTGACTATTAGTATATAGAGGTGTAATATAGAACAAGTCGCCGATGACAATAACGTCGCAAGCGACAAACAAAATGAAAAACTTAGTTGACATTGAAAGATGAAGATGTTAACATAAGGAAGTCGCAAATGAGCGACTAAGTAGTTCTTTGAAAACTGAACGAAACAAACAACGTGAAACGT
>NZ_JAKUFY010000235.1:0-2536 GCF_022663675.1 Bacillus cereus group sp. BfR-BA-01355 | reverse complement strand
ATGATGGCAGAGAGGTCACACCCGTTCCCATACCGAACACGGAAGTTAAGCTCTCTAGCGCCGATGGTAGTTGGGACCTTGTCCCTGTGAGAGTAGGACGTCGCCAAGCAAGCTTAAGACGAGTCAGAATGACTCGTCTTTTTTGTGTTTTGTAACTTTTTTTCAAAGCTAATTACATATCTATATAAGTTTTATTCGATTTCTTTCGTGATTTTTGATATGTAATTTAAGATTTTCTATTTTATTTCTTAAAGATAAAATTCACCAGTGTGTTAAAATAGTACAGTTGTTTTTTTTGATGTACTTTAATATAAGAAGATTTAAGTTAGAAAAGGAGATAATATGAAAAGGATAGGTATAATTACTATAGTAGTCTTAGTCCTTCTAGTAATCGTGTATATGTTAGTTGGGAATTATTTTTATAACTACGCGTTGAATGCGAAACAAGAAAAAGAGTTTTTACAAGATAATCCTCATTTAGTAGAAACGGTAAATGCATCGGGAGATGTATTGGCTACAAATGAAGAAAAGAATGCGAACTTCGTATCGAAGTATAAACCTAACACATTAACTATACGTTCTTTCGATAAAATGAATTTAAAAGGCTATGAATATATGAATGAACAATCTAGTCATAAATGGGCAATTGTGGTTCATG
This sequence comes from Bacillus cereus group sp. BfR-BA-01355, assembly GCF_022663675.1. NCBI lineage: Bacteria > Bacillati > Bacillota > Bacilli > Caryophanales > Bacillaceae > Bacillus > Bacillus cereus group sp. BfR-BA-01355. Next base: position 1,878 of record NZ_JAKUFY010000235.1, on the reverse strand, counting down.
GATACAATGGTAGAGCATCAGAAATGACGAAATATATTCGTAACTTTTATGAACAAGGCTATAATGTCATAGCACCAGACCTTCGTGGGCACGGAAATAGTGAAGGGGATTATGTTGGTATGGGCTGGCATGATCGTAAAGATGTTTTGATTTGGATTCAACAAATCTTAAAGAAAGATCCTAATGCTGAAATAGCTCTATTTGGTGTTTCAATGGGCGGGGCAACTGTAATGATGACTTCAGGAGAAGATTTACCTTCTAATGTTAAAGTTATTATTGAAGATTGTGGATACTCAACCGTTATTGATGAATTTACTTATCAGCTAAAAGATTTATTCCACTTGCCGAAATTTCCTGTTATGAATGCGGCAAATACAGTTACAAAATTAAGAGCTGGATATGATTTAGAAGAAGCTTCAGCTGTAAAACAAGTAGCGAAAAGTAAAACACCTATGCTATTCATTCATGGGGATGCTGATACATTCGTTCCTTTTGAAATGTTAGATGAAGTATATAATGCTGCAAAAGTAGAAAAAGAGAAATTAATTGTTCCAGGTGCTGGGCATGGAGAAGCGGAGAAAGTAGATTCGAATAAATATTGGAATACCGTATGGAAGTTCGTAGGGAAGTATATTCCGGCATAATTAAAGTTGTTGCATTTATATAGACGATAATCGGAGGGATAATAGTTAATCCTTTTGATTATCGTTTTTTTGTTAATTAGGTAGTCTGCTATAAGTGTATTTTTGTATGTACTATATGAAGGAGATAGAGCAAAAACTTTTGAATTCCTTAATCTCAGTGCTACAATGATTGAAAACTAAATGTTAATGAGGTGTTTATATGAAAATTGAGGTTTGGTCGGATTTTGTATGCCCATTTTGCTATATTGGGAAACGTAGATTAGAGATGGCTTTAGAGCAATTTCCACATAAGAAGGATGTTGAAGTTGAGTTTAAAAGTTTTGAGTTGGATCCGAATACTCCCGTTTACTCTGGAACAAGTATTAATGAAGTGCTTGCATCAAAGTATGGGATTAGTATTGAAGAAGCTAAGCGTAATAACGTACAGCTAGGAAATCATGCAGCTAGTATGGGTTTAAGTTTTAATTTTGATGAGATGAAGCCGACGAATACGTTTGATGCGCATCGTCTTGCGAAGTTTGCGAAGAATCATGGAAAAGAAAAGGAGATTACGGAAAATCTACTTTTTGCATATTTCACTGAATCGAAAAATTTAAGTGATGTGGATACACTTGCTACTATTGCTGAAGCTTCAGGTTTAGATAAGCAAGAAGCTTTAAATGTTATTAATGATAAAAATGCGTACGCAAATGATGTTAGAATTGAAGAAGCGATTGCTCAGCAATATCAAATTTCGGGAGTGCCTTATTTTATTATTAATCAAAAGTATGCTATTTCAGGTGCACAACCACTTGAAACTTTTGTTGGTGCACTCCAGCAAGTTTGGGAAGAAGAGAATCCTGCACCGAAGTTACAGGAACTTTCAGTAGATGGTGGAAGCGACCTTTCTTGTACTGATGGAAGTTGTTCAGTGCCGTCAAAAGAACAATAGCTTTTATGATGGAATAGCACCCTATAGATAGTTCTGTGGGGTGCTTGTATATAACTATAGAAGAAATACGTAAATAGATAATTTGATTACGTAAATGAATTCTATAAAATATAAAGTTTTTTAAAATAATGTATTGACGATTATATAAATGAAGTGTAATATAGAACAAGTCGCCGATGACAATAACGTCGAAAGCGACAAACGAAATAAAAAACTTAGTTGACATTAACTAACGAAGATGTTAACATAAGGAAGTCGCAAATGAGCGACCAAGTAGTTCTTTGAAAACTGAACGAAACAAAC
>NZ_JAKUFY010000234.1:0-2544 GCF_022663675.1 Bacillus cereus group sp. BfR-BA-01355 | reverse complement strand
ACTTAGTTGTGGAAATATTGGAAGGGAAGTGAGGGATAAGGGGTTTCTATAACTATAGTGTTGTTATGGGAAGAGGTGAAAGAAGAGGCGAAGAGATAGTTTATTTTTTTTGATTTATATTGAGAATGATAATCAATAAAAAAGTTTTATAATTTTTTCTCAGTTTCTATGCCTTTGTATAAGGAATAGGGTGAGATATTATTTTTAATATTCAATGAGAATGATAATCAATAATACTTATGTTACATAAAAGAATGCTAATTAAATAATAGGTAAAAGAGATTATTTTTTTCTTATAAATTGAGAATAATTATCATTTTCAAAAAAGTGAAATGAAAGATAACCAAGGAGGAAACAAGAAAAATGAAAAAGGTTTCTGTATTACCCGCTTTTATTATAACGTTCGTATGTATGCTAGCTTTTCTTGTAATGCCATACGGAAATGCTTCAGCAAAACTAGCTGATGGTACTTACGATATTAATTACGTAATTCAAAAAGCGGAAAATGATTCAGCTTCAATGGCAAATGACTATTTTGAAAAGCCAGCAAAATTAGTAGTGAAAAACGGTGAGATGAGAGTACAAGTTCCGATGAATCATAGTGCTTGGATTACAGAATTTAAAGCACCAGAGAACGGGGATTTTGTTGATGCGAAAGTTGTTAGTAAAGATGAATCGGCAGATAAAAGAACAGTAGAGTTTAAAGTAGATGATTTATCCAAACCGGCAGCTGTAAAAATTCATGTTGTTGTACCAAATGCAAACTATGACCACCACTACACAATTCGTTTTGCTTTTGATGCAAATGTAAAAGCTGTAGGTGGCGATAACGGCGTAGCTGCTACTACAAAAAATAATGATCAAGCGAAAACAGATACACAAGTAAAAGAAGAGAAAACAAAAGTAGAGAGTAAGGAAACAGCTAAAGAAGTGAACAAAGAAACAAAAAATGAAAATGGAAAAGCTGAAAAAACAGATAATCCAAAAACAGGCGATGAAGCACGTATTGGATTGTTTGCAGCGTTAATTCTTATTTCAGGTGCTTTCTTAATTCGTAAAGTGAAGTTGAGTAAATAAATCTTTTGAAGGGTGATGAATATATGTTTAAACAATTTAAAATGATTATTGCCGTATTTGGTGTTTTATTTACGTTTATCGCAACACTAGGTTTACAAGATGCAAAGGCTGCTACAAAACTAGCTGATGGAAAATATAATATTGCTTTTACTGTATGGAAAGGCGATAAAGATGAATCGTCTAGAATGAATAGTTATTTTGAAAGCCCAGCAACATTAACAGTTAAAAATGGAAAACAATATGTTTCATTTAAAGTGAAAGATAGTGCTTCTATTAAAAGTTTCCAAGTAGAAAAAGATGGTCAATTTGTAGAAACAACCGTGTTAAGTGAAAACAAAAAAGATAATACTAGAGTTGTAGAATTTGAAGTTGCTGACTTGTCAAAAAAACTAAATGGCAAAGTGAAAATTAATATTCCAATTATTAATTATAATGCTTCGTATGATATTCGCTTTGTATTTGATGGGAATAGTATTAAATAATTTTCAAAAGGGAGAGTCGTTCCATTGAACAGGTATACAAAAATTATTGTTGCTATGTTTTTAATAATATTTACATTCGTATCAACATTACAACCACTTGCAGTTCAAGCAGCTACCAAGTTGGCTGACGGTGAATATTCAATTGGCTTCAAAGTTTTAAAAGATACATCAGATGAAGAATCAATGATGAATCAATATTCAGTAAGCCCGGGAACTTTAAAAGTGAAGGATGGGAAAAAGAAAGTATCCTTTACATTAACAAATAGTTCATGGATTACGAAGTTTGAAACAGAAAAAGCAGGTAAGCTAGTTGCGACAAATGTAATTAGTGAAGATAAAGAAAAAGATACAAGAGTAGTAGAATTTGATGTAGAAGATGTAGAGAAGGTATTAAATGCAAAAGTAAAAGTAGATATTGATTTTTTAAATTATCATCATGAGTACGACGTTCGTATTGCATTTGATCAAAATAGCATTACACCAATTCATGTAGAAAAACCAAATGAAAAAGAGGACCCAGCTAATAAGCCAGATCCAAATGAAACTACCGATCCAGGTCAGAAGCCCGACCAAAAGCCTGACCCAGATCAACAACCAAATTCTAACACAATTACAGATGGTGCGTACAGCATTCCATTTAAAGTATTAAAAGATCAAACAGATGAAGAATCTAAGATGAATACTTACATGGTAAATCCAGGAGTATTAAAAGTAGAAAACGGTAAGAAAAAAGCAATTGTAACACTAAAAAGTAGCTCATTAATTAAAAATTTCCAAACGGAAAAAGATGGCGCATTTGTTGATGCAAAAGTAGTGAGTGAGGATAAGGAAAAAGATACAAGAGTAGTAGAGTTTGAAGTAAACGATTTATCTAAAAAACTAAATACAAAAGTATTTATCGAAATGGCATCAAGAAATTATAAGCAAACGCATGATGTACAACTTTTATTTGAACAAGATAAACTTGAACAAATTAAAAATGAAG
>NZ_JAKUFY010000233.1:0-2707 GCF_022663675.1 Bacillus cereus group sp. BfR-BA-01355 | reverse complement strand
AACTCAATTAAGAGCGAAAATGTTGCTTCTGTATCAAAAGAAGTAAAAGAAAATGAAAAGAATAAAAAGATGGTAGTTGATTTCTATAATGAAGTTTTTAACAAACATAATATCGATATTATCCCTAAATATGTAGGTGAAGAGTATAAGCAACATAATCCTTTTGTTGCTGATGGACGAAAAGCCTTCATGGATTTCTTTAAGGAGGATTTTGTTAAAAATCCTAATTCCTCTGCAGAGATTAAACGTGTAGTAGCTGAAGGGGATACGGTTGCTCTTCATGTACATTCTCGTACTAATTCTCAAGATAAGGGAGTTGCTATAGTGGATATATTTCGTATCAAGGATGGAAAGATTGTCGAACACTGGGATGTAATTCAAGAGATTCCAAGTGAAGCAGCTAATGATAATACGATGTTTTAGATAGAAGATATATTTAATAATTGTTTAATTGATAGTGCTGTATAGAATTTAGAAATTTAGATAATTAGTTATCAAATTTGGAAATCATTTAAAAATAGCATATTAAATGATGGCACAAATTAATACGAAATAGCTCTTTAATAAAAAATCCTACTCAGTAAAAAATGAGTAGGATTTTTTATTAAAGAATAGTGCTAATTTTGTGGTTCGGCACCATCTAAATTTGGAAACCATGAAAGTATAGGTACTCTATATCCACGTAAAGTAAAATTGTAATTTTTTCCTTCTTTTATGTTTGCTTGCAGATCCACTGAATTAAACTTCATCATAAGAAGGCTATCCTCATTAGAAATAACTTTTTCGGTTCCATTTTTTTGCTCAACCTAGTACAATCTCACCAATTTAAAAAGACCACCATTACTGGCAGTCTTTCTGTGGTATCGAGTGTAGAGATGGTTAGCTACTTATCTGTTTAGGCATAATCTAGGATCTTTAGAATTCTTAATTTGAACAATCTATTTTTATATTATTTAAATAGTAATCTTTTATAGACTCACTCATTTTAGTTAACCTTTGTTCAAATATAAATGAAGTCGCAATTGTAACTAGATGCACAATTAATCAAAATAGAAAAAAGTACCTATAAGAGTAGGTACTTTTTTCTTTGTTATATATAAATTATACATTAATTTATATTTGGAACACTTTAAAAAGAAAAGATGATGATGGATTTTATTAATAGATGCGTATAACTATATGTATATATTTAATGCATATATTATTTTTAGATAAATATATATATCTTTCAGTAAGAATGCAATATTCTTCGCTATTTACTTATATTTATAATTTAACTAATTCATTATAATATCAATGTTGATTTAAAGTTTTTTGTACAAAATGAACAGATGGGATTTTTTTAGGGATGCAAATACAATGAATCATTCTGTTTTCTTAATTGACTAAATTTTTAAAATTTAAATCTTCAAATGTTAATACTTGTTATATAATTGACTTATTAAGGCATTGCCCCTAAAAGTTAATATGCCTAATGAGATTGTTTACGTTTTCCTTATGGGGTAGCACCAACATTTCATAGATTCTGTACGCTAAGGCTATAATCTTTATAATTCCTGAGCGTATGAAATTCGCGCTTTGTTGTTGGGACCGCTATGAGTACTGTTAAATATAATATTCAAGGAGTGATATAATGAATACTAATCTTAAATTATCAAACAGACCAGAACACACTGTTCAAAAATTATTTGAACAGCAAGTAATTCAGAATCCAGATTCTGTTGCGTTGGTATATAAAGATCAACAGTTAACTTATAAGGAATTAAATGAAAAAGTAAATCAATTAGCTTTTTATCTACAAAAACGAAACATAGGCCCTGAAAGTATGGTAGGGGTTTATATAGAACGTTCTTTAGAGATGATTGTAAGTATATTAGGAATAATAAAAGCTGGTGGCGCATATGTCCCACTAGATCCCGCATATCCAACAAAGAGGCTTAAATATATCTTGAAAGATGCCAACATACAAGTATTGCTAACCCAAAACCATCCAACACAGTGGATACCTAAAGAAATAGACTGTATTAATATAAAAGAACATGAAATGAATATTTCGAGAGAAAAAAATATAAATCCTACAATTGAAGTTAAACCAGATAATTTGGCATATGTAATCTATACATCTGGATCTACAGGAAAACCCAAAGGGGTATTAATTGAACAAAAAAGCTTATGTAACTTTATTATTTCTAGTATTAATTTAACAAAAATGAATTCAGACAGTAGAAATATTCAATTTGCCTCATTATCATTTGATGCTTCAGTATTTGAGATATTTACTAGCCTAGTTTCAGGTGGAACTTTATATGTATGTAGTCAACACGATATTATGCCAGTTGAACCACTTACTCAGTTCTTGCAAAAAAATAAAATTACACATGCACTTTTACCCCCTACGGTACTTAATTTGTTAGATGAATCTGTATTTAAAGATTTACAGGTTGTTATTTCTGCGGGATCAGCCTGTAGTGAACAAGTGGCAAAACGATGGATGCAAAATCACCTTTTTATTAATGCGTATGGTCCAACAGAAACTACAGTTTATACCGTTGCGGGAATATACAAAGGAGATGGAGCACCTCCTATTGGTCGGTCCATTCCCAATGTAGAGGTATATGTATTAAATGAAGCTAAAAAACTTGTCCCTATTGGGACAGTAGGTGAACTTTATATAGGAGGTATCGCATTAGCACGAGGATATTTGAAT